>DASZCJ010000360.1:0-1523 GCA_035943155.1 Xanthobacteraceae bacterium
CGGCCGTGTTGCGCAAGGCGCTGCAGCCCTCCCAAACACAACAGGTGATGGCATGAAGACGTCGATCGCCACGGTCTCCCTGAGCGGAGAGCTGGAGGAGAAGCTCCAGGCCATCGCCGCAGCCGGATTCTACGGCGTTGAAATCTTTGAAAACGATTTTCTGACATTTGACGGTTCGCCGGCCGAAGTCAGCCGCATCGCGCAGGACCTCGGGCTCGTCATCACGCTCTATCAGCCGTTCCGCGATTTCGAAGGCATGCCGACTGCCAAGCGGCAGCGCGTCTTTGATCGCGCGGAGCGTAAGTTCGACATCATGCAGCAGATGGGTGTCGATATGATGCTCGTTTGCTCAAACTGCTCACCGGCAGCGCTTGGCGGCATCGATCGAGCGGCCGACGATTTCATGGCGCTTGGCGAACGGGCCGCGCAGCGCAAGATTCGCGTGGGATATGAAGCGCTCGCCTGGGGACGGTTCATCAACGACCATCGTGACGCCTGGGAGGTGGTCCGGCGCGCCAACCACCCAAACATCGGGTTGATCCTCGACAGCTTCCATTCTCTGGCGCGTGGCGTTCCGTCAGACTCGATCCGCGCCATTCCTGGAGACAAGATCTTCATTGTGCAGCTTGCCGATGCGCCCGCTATCAAGCTCGATGTGCTGCAATGGAGTCGTCACCTGCGCAACATGCCTGGCCAAGGCGATCTACCCGTGAGGGACTTCGTGATCGCTGTCGCCGCCACCGGCTATGACGGCGTACTGTCGCTGGAGATCTTCAACGATCAATTTCGTGGCGGCGCGGCCAAGACGATCGCGGTCGACGGTCAACGTTCGCTGCTCGCGCTGATGGACGATGTGCAACGGGCCGAGCCTAACATTCACTTCTCGGTGCCCGACTTGCCGCCGCCAATCGACGTTACGGCTGTCGAGTTCATTGAATTCGCCACTAGCGACCAGCAGGCGCCGCAGCTTGCCGCATTCCTGGAGACGATGGGCTTCGTCCGGGCTGGCCAGCACAAATCGAAGGCTGTGACGCTCTATCGGCAAGGCGACATCCGGCTAGTTGTAAATACCGAGCGGACTGGGCTCGCACATTCGAACTATGTAACGCATGGAACGTCGGCCTATGCCGTCGGGTTCAAAGTCGACGATGCGGCCGCAACCGTGCAGCGCGCGCGAATGCTCGGCGCGGACCCTTTTGAGCAGCAGCCCGGCAAAGGTGAGGTGATGCTGCCGGGGATCCGCGGCGTTGGAGGCGGAATACTCTACTTTCTCGACGACCGGCTCGATCTTGCCGGGGTTTGGGACAGCGAGTTCGGTAAGGACAAATTTGCTGCAACGGGCGCTGGCCTCATTCGGATCGATCACGTCGCCCAGACGATGGATTACGACGAGATGCTGACCTGGGTGCTGTTCTATACGTCGATTTTCGACGTGCGGAAGAACGCGCCGGTCGACATTGTCGATCCGGGCGGGCTCGTGCGCAGCCAGGTCATTGAAAACCGCGGCGGCCGGTTGCGACTGA
>DASZCJ010000361.1:0-12700 GCA_035943155.1 Xanthobacteraceae bacterium
GTCCGCTAATGAGCTCGCCTGCGCGCTGATATCCATGATGGCCCGGAGCTAAGCTCCAATCAGAGGTCTGATACATTGATGCAAGACCGCTCACCACCAACTCGTCAAAATCTTCTTGCTACGCACGGCCGGACCATACACTCGCCACGGCGTATCAGTTTGGCTACCTTCTTGACGGTCAATGACATTGTGTCTCCGATCTGAAAATGCGTGGCCGCGTCTTCCGTAGTGAGCGGCCTACGGCCAAACCTACGGCGCGGCTCGCGGTTCTTGGCGAACCATATAGAACTGTTACGGACGATGTTTAAGAGCTAAAACGACGAAATGTTCAAAAAACTCGCGGACTTGAGCGAACGTCAGCGGCCCCCAGCGGTCTTGAAAACACGAGATGAGGCCGCCGAGTGAGCGCGCCCGAGAGCGCTGTAGCGGATGCGGCGGCGACGAACGACCGCCGCTTCATGGCACTTGCTCTTTCACTGGGTCGCCGCGGGCTCGGTCGAACCTGGCCGAATCCGGCGGTCGGCGCTGTCATCGTCAACAACGGCGAAATCGTTGGCCGTGGCTGGACGCAGCCGAGCGGGCGGCCGCACGCCGAAATCGAAGCCCTGCGCCGGGCAGGCGAGGCGGCACGCGACGCTACGCTTTATGTCACGCTCGAACCGTGCTCGCACCACGGCAAATCGCCGCCATGCGCCGACGCCGTGATTACGTTCGGCATCGCGCGCGTCGTTTCGGCTTTGCAGGATCCCAATCCCGAGGTAGCGGGCGCCGGGCACGCCCGCCTGCGAAGTGCGGGCATCACAGTCGATGTCGGCGTCGGGGCCGCGGCTGCCAGGCGTGATCATGCCGGGCACATCCGCCGCATGCGCGAGGGCCGTCCGCAGGTCATGCTCAAGCTCGCCATTTCCGCGGACGGCAAGGCGGCAGGTGCTGGGCGGCAGCGTGTGGCGATCACCGGCGAAGCCGTCCGCAACCGGGTGCATCTCCTGCGCGCGCAGAGTGACGCCATCATGATTGGCAGCGGCACTGTCTTGGCGGACGATCCAGTTCTGACGTGTCGCTTGCCGGGTATGCTCAACATGTCGCCAACGCGCGTGATCCTCGATAGCGCGCTTCGCTTGCCGATCCGCTCACGTCTTGTGCAGACCGCCTGCGATACGCCGCTTTGGGTTGTCGCCGCCGACCATGCGTCGCCCGCACCGGAAGCGTCGCTTCGAGGCCACGGCGTCGAAGTGATCCGGACGGCCGAAAAAAATGGCCGGCTCGATCTGACGGCTGTGCTGAAGCTTCTGGCAGCGCGCGGCATCACGCGTCTGATGGTCGAGGGCGGTCCGACGCTTGCCTCGGCTTTCATCTCGGCCGATCTGGTCGACGAGGCATTGTTGTTTCATTCTCCGACCCGGGTAGGCGATGACGGCCTGGCGGCGCTCGAGCCGCACGCGCGAACCATACTTGATCAACACCTCAAATGTAATTCCAGCGAGCAAGTCGGGTTGGATCGCCAGGAGTACTACGAGCGCGAGTCTTTAGCCGATGTTTAGCGGGATCGTCAGCGCAATAGGCGAGGTCCTTGACGTCGAAGAAAAGTCCGACGGCTTGCGCAGGCTCGTCGTCGCTTGCGATGACGACCCCAATTCAATCGCGGTCGGTGCGTCGATCGCCTGTTCGGGCATTTGCCTTACGGTTGTGGAGCGCGGCACGGTGAGCGGTCGGCCGTTCTTTGCCGTCGATACCGCGGCCGAAACGCTGCGGCTGACGACTGCCGGCGATTGGCGGCGCGGGACGCGCATCAACCTGGAACGTTCGCTTCGGCTTGGCGACGAGCTTGGAGGACATCTGGTCAGCGGTCACGTTGACGGGATTGCCGAACTCGTAACCCGCGACGACTTTCTCGACAGCGTCTCGTTGACCCTACGCGTGCCGAAGGGGCTATCGCGGTTCATTGCGCCAAAGGGTTCGGTCGCTCTCGACGGGGTCTCCTTAACCGTCAATAAGGTCGTGGGCGAGACGTTCTCGGTGCTGGTGATTCCGCATACCCTGCAGGTCACCACAGTCGGCGCCCTCCAACCTGGTGCGCGGCTTAATCTCGAAGTCGATCAGTTGGCGCGGTATGTAGCGAGATTATTGGAAAGCCTGCCACGATAGAGTTTTAAGGATACGCTTGTGAGCGCCTGCCGGTCTTGGTACGACCTCGCCCGGATCCAATGCCGGTGAGCCGAAATCGTTCGGCACAAGCCGTGCTCAAACAAGCCGGAGCGCACGCATGGCTAGAGCGCGGCGAGGCGACCGTGAAAAAACTGGCGGCAAAGGCGCGCGCATTCTCATTGTCGAAGCGCGTTTTTATGACGACATTGCCGATGCGCTGCTGGCGGGCGCCACGAAAGTCCTGAAAGAGGCGGGCGCCAAATTCGATTGCCTCACCGTGCCGGGCTCACTCGAAATCCCGTGCGCGATTGCAATTGCGCTCGATGCGGCGCGGCGGCGCCGGCGCGCTTATGACGGCGTCGTCACACTCGGCTGCGTCATTCGCGGCGATACCATCCACTTTGACATCGTTGCGCATCAATCCGCGCGCGGATTGATGGATCTCTCCGTGGCGCGCCGAATACCGATCGGCAATGGAATTATTACAGTAGATACCGAGGAGCAGGCTTGGCTGCGCGCCCGCCCCGAGGAGCAGGACAAGGGCGGAGACGCCGCGCGAGCTGCGCTTGCGATGGTCGGACTAAAACGGCAGGTCGGGAGGCGGTGAGATGGCCGGCCCTGAAATGCCCGATGCCTCAGGTCGCGGCGACAACGAAGCGCGCAAGGCTAATCAACGCGGCGCCGCACGGCTTGCTGCGGTGCAAGCGCTTTATCAGATGGACCTTGCCGGCACCGGGTTGAACGAGATCTTGGCCGAGTTTGAAAGTCACTGGCTCGGCGGTGAAGTGGAAGGCGTACAATATCGCCCGGCGGAATCCGCCTACTTCCGTGACATCGTTGGCGGTGTGGTGCGCGAGCAAAGCCGCCTCGATCCACAAATCGACGCGGCGCTGGCGCGCGGCTGGCCGCTTAAGCGCATCGAAATGGTGCTTCGTGCGGTGCTCCGGGCCGGCGCGTATGAGCTCGCGTGCCGCAGCGACGTGCCCGCGCGCGTGGTAACCTCCGAATATGTCGACGTAGCCAGCGCCTTTGTGGATAAGGAAGAGACCGGCATGATCAATGCGGTGCTCGACCAACTCGCCCATCAGCTTCGTGCGGGCGAATTCGCCGGCAGATAGCGGAGCCGCGATATGCCCGCCGGCGAAGATGATTCTGCAAATGAAGCTTCCGGCGAGGAGCGGCTCATTGGCCGATATTTTCGCCCTCTCGCTACGACGCCGGGTGCATTCGCGCTGGGCGACGATGCGGCTGTGCTTACTCCGCCACCCGGTTGCGATTTGGTTTTGAGCACCGACGGCGTGATTGCCGGCGTTCATTTTCTCGCCGAAGATGCTCCGGAGTGCATCGCGCGCAAGGTGTTGCGCATGAATCTGTCGGATCTCGCCGCCAAAGGCGCGACGCCGGTCGGATTTCTGTTGTCGATCGCATTACCCGCGGGCACGCCCGAGTCGTGGGTTGCCGCCTTTGCGGCGGGTCTTGGTCGGGATATCGAATACTATGCTTGTCCGCTCCTTGGCGGCGACACCGACCACACGCCAGGACCGCTTTCGGTGTCCATTGCCGCTTTCGGCACGGTGCCGCATGGCGGCATGGTGCGTCGTGCGACCGCCAAGCCGGGCGACATTATCGCCGTGACCGGGACGATCGGCGATGCTGCGCTTGGCGTGCTGCTGCATCGAGATGCAAGCTTGGCCGAGCGCTGGCAGCTCTCGGCTGCTTCGCGAGCCTATCTGCGCGATCGATATCTCCTGCCGCAGCCGCGCAACGTGCTCGCCGAGGCCCTTCGCCACAATGCATCGGCGGCGATGGATGTGTCCGATGGTTTGGTCGGCGACTTGGACAAGCTATGCCGGGCGTCCGGCGTTGCCGCCGAAATCGACGTTGCCAGCGTGCCGCTATCGGATGCGGCTCGCGGTGCGCTTTCGGCGGATGCCGAACTCATCGAGCAAATTCTGACGGGCGGTGACGATTACGAAATTCTGGCGACGCTCCCCCCGGCAAATTTCAGCGCCTTTCGTGCCGCCGCGACGGAAGCTGGTGTGACGGTGACTAAGATCGGGGAAGTCACGAGCGGACAGGGGGTGCTTTTCCGGCGCAACGGGAAAGTGCTCACATTCGCACGACCGGCCTATACTCACTTTTGATCGGGTGCCGATTGATGCGCTTACGCCAGGGAGACAATGGCATGGCCAGAGCAAAACATAAGTCAAAGCAGGCGCGGAAAGCCCAAGGTGCGCTATTAAAATCAGGCGCGCGTAAAGCCAGCCACCGATCGACCGGCAAGGCTGCGCGAGGGCCCAGCGGATCGACCAGAGCTGGAGCGAAGTCTCGCTCGCCCAAGCAAACCCGGACGCGGCAAACGTTCGTCGCCAGTCACCATCGGCCGGATGCGTTCGAACAAGGGCTGCGACGCTACGCGCAGTATCGCGACCTTGGAATCGCCGGTGCGACCGACGGTATGGTGCGCGCCCACGTCATCAAAATGGTTCCACCATGCGACCCGGCGGAAGTCTCGAAGCGGCATTTCCACGAGGTCGATTTTCAAATGGTGTATGTTCTCAAGGGTTGGATCAAAGGTGAATATGAAGGCGCTGGCGTGGTCACAATGCGCGAGGGCTCGTGCTGGCTGCAGCCGCCGAAGATCAAGCATGCCGTGCTCGATTATTCCGACGATTGCGAACTGCTCGAAATCATTATGCCGGCGGACTTTGCGACCGTTGAACTGGAGTAATTCGATCAGCCCAGGTCGGCTGTTCTCGGCCTAACCACAATGAGATCATCGGGCCCGATGCAGGATCTATCCATACTTGCCGAGCTTGAGCGCAAAGTCTTATGGCTGGCGACCTGGACAATCCACCACGCCAATCATCTTCGTGACAACGCCGACGGACTGAAGGTCGGTGGTCACCAGGCGTCGTCGGCGTCGCTCGCGACGATTATGACCGCGCTTTATTTCCATACTTTGCGGCCGCAGGACCGTGTCGCGGTCAAGCCGCATGCCTCGCCGAATTTTCACGCGATCCAATATCTGCTCGGCCGCCAGACACGGGACAAGCTCGAAAACTTCCGGGGCTATAAAGGCGCGCAGTCTTATCCATCGCGCACCAAAGATATCGACGACGTCGATTTCTCGACGGGCTCCGTCGGTCTTGGCGTTGCACAGACCCTTTTTTCAGCGCTGGCGCAGGATTATGTGCGCGCCCACGGCTGGGGTCTCGAGCGGCCTGAAGGCCGCATGATCGCTCTTCTGGGCGATGCCGAGCTCGACGAGGGCAATATTTTCGAAGCCATGCTCGAGGGCTGGAAACAGGGCCTGCGCAATTGCTGGTGGATCGTCGATTACAACCGGCAAAGCCTCGACGCTGTGGTCCGCGAAGGTTTGTGGGAGCGCTATCAAAACCTGTTCCGCAATATCGGCTGGGATGTGGTGCTCCTCAAATACGGCACGCTCCAGCAAGCGGCGTTTGCCGAGCCTGGCGGCGAAGTCTTGCGGCGCTGGATCGATAATTGCCCGAACCAGCTCTATTCGGCTCTGGTCTTTCAAGGTGGCGCCGCATGGCGCAAGCGGCTCAATGACGAGATCGGCGATCAGGGACAGATAACCGCACTGCTCGAACGCCGCAGCGACGAAGAGCTGGCGCGGCTGATGAATAATCTCGGCGGCCATGATCTGGGCTCGATCATTGCCGCTTTCGATGCGGTCGATCACGACCGGCCGGTTTGCTTTATCGCCTACACGATCAAAGGCTATGGCCTGCCGTTCGCCGGGCACAAGGATAACCACGCCGGCCTGATGACGGCTGCACAAATGGAAATTTTTCGAAAGTCTATGAATATACGGCCCGGCGAGGAATGGTCGCGCTTCGAAGGGCTCGCGCATTCCGCGCCAGAGATTGAGGCCTTCCTTGATCGTGTACCGTTCTCAAGCGGCGGCAACCGCAATCTGCAAGCCGGGCGGATCGCGGTGCCGGCGGATCTGCCGATAACCATCCAGCCGCAGACGTCTACTCAGCTCGGCTTCGGCACCTTGCTCAATGAGATTGGCCGTAGCGACACGCCGCTTGCCGCGCGCATGGTTACCGCTTCTCCCGATGTTACGGTTTCGACGAGTTTGGGGCCATGGGTCAATCGCCGAGGTTTGTTTGCGCGAGAGGCATTGGCGGACACATTTAAGAGCGAGCGCATCCCATCAACCTTCAATTGGGAATTCTCGCCCAAGGGTCAGCACATCGAGCTTGGCATTGCGGAGATGAACCTATTTTGCGCGCTCTCCGCGCTGGGCCTTTCGCACGCTATCAATGGCGAGCGGCTATTGCCCATCGGCACCTTGTACGATCCGTTTATCGCCCGCGGCCTCGATGCGCTGAACTATGCCTGCTACCAGGATGCGCGTTTCATCCTTGTGGCCACGCCTTCGGGGATCACCCTGGCGCCGGAGGGCGGCGCCCATCAGTCGATCGCGGAGCCGGTGATCGGAATAGCGCAAGACGGCCTTGCCGCCTTTGAGCCAGCCTTCGTCGATGAACTCGCTGTTATTCTGGCCTTCGCCTTGGATTACATCCAGCGCGAAGGCAGCGGCGAAGCCTCGGAACGCAACTGGCTGCGCGACGAAACCGGCGGTTCGGTCTATCTACGGTTGTCAACCCGGCCAATTGAGCAGATCAAGCGCGAGATGACGCCGACGCTGCGGCAGACGATCGTTGATGGCGCTTATTGGCTGCGTCCGCCCGGGCCAAACTGCCAACTCGTGGTGGCCTATAGCGGCGCGGTCGCGCCCGAAGCGATCCAGGCCGTCGGCCTGATGGCGGAGGATCGCCGCGACATCGGCTTGCTGGCGGTAACGTCGGCCGACCGCCTTAATGCCGGCTGGACCGCGGCGTGCCGGGCCCGCGAACGCGGGCTTGTTCATGCGCGCTCGCATATCGAGCGCTTATTTGCCGGCCTGCCGCGGCATTGCGGCATGGTCACAGTGCTCGACGGTCACCCGGCGACACTGGCATGGCTTGGTGCGGTCAACGGCCACCGCGTCCGTCCGCTCGGTGTGGAGCATTTCGGTCAGACCGGCTCGATCGGCGAACTCTATCGGCACTATGGGATCGACGCCAATGCCATCGTTGCCGCGGCGCAGGTGATCGCGCCAGGACGTCCGATCCGCTATCTCGGCGCTGCCTAAATCAGGGTACGCGAACAAACCGCCGCCGTTGCGTGGCGGGGGTAAGTTTGGCAATGTCCGCGCCGATTTGCGCCGCCCGCGTACCCATTGTATGCGAGGCGCCTTCCTTGCCGGCTTGACGCCGGCCCTTCCAATACCGGGGGCCTAGTATGGCGACGACTTTGTGGCTCATTGTTCTGTGCGGCGTGCTGGCGATTGTGTACGCTATTTGGGCCACGCGCTCGGTGCTGCAGGCGGACGCCGGAAGCGCCCGGATGCAGGAAATATCCGCGGCGGTGCGCGAAGGCGCGCAGGCCTATCTTAAGCGCCAATATTCGACCATCGCGGTGGTCGGCGTCGTGATCTTCCTCATCGTCGGCTATTTTCTCGGCTGGCTCGTTGCCGTTGGCTTTGCGGTGGGCGCCGTTCTGTCCGGTTCGGCCGGTTTTATCGGCATGAACGTTTCGGTGCGCGCCAATGTGCGCACCGCGCAAGCCGCGATCGGGTCGCTGGCCGCTGGGCTTGAAATTGCCTTTCGCGCCGGCGCGATTACCGGACTTCTGGTGGCCGGGCTCGCCCTTCTTGGGGTCACGCTTTATTTCGGCTTTCTCACCGGTACCTTGCACATGGCCGTGAACGACCGCGAGGTGATCGACTCGCTTGTTGCGCTGGGTTTCGGTGCATCGCTGATCTCGATCTTTGCCCGGCTTGGCGGCGGCATTTTCACCAAGGGTGCCGATGTCGGCGGCGATCTCGTTGGCAAAGTCGAGGCTGGAATTCCCGAGGACGATCCGCGCAACCCGGCAACGATCGCCGACAACGTCGGCGATAATGTCGGCGATTGTGCGGGCATGGCGGCCGACCTTTTTGAAACCTATGCGGTGACCACCGTCGCGACGATGGTTCTTGCGGCGATCTTCTTCAGTCGCGCTGGTGGGGATGTTTTGACGCACATGATGACATTCCCACTGGCGATCGGCGGCGCCTGCATCGTCGCATCGATCATCGGGACGTTTTTCGTCAAGCTCGGCGCCAGCCAATCGATCATGGGTGCGCTGTACAAGGGCATGATCGCGACCGCGGTTTTTTCGCTGATTGGGATCGCCATCGTCACCTATACGCTTATCGGTTTCGGGCCGCTGCCCGGCACCAATTATTCGGGTCAGACACTATTCGTCTGCGGCATCGTCGGCCTCGCCGTGACGGGACTCATCATCTGGATCACCGAGTTTTATACCGGCACCAATTTCCGCCCGGTGCGCTCGATCGCGCTGGCTTCCGTCACCGGTCACGGCACCAACGTCATTCAGGGTCTCGCCGTCTCGCTCGAAGCGACCGCGCTCCCGGCGCTCGTCATCATCGCCGGAATCCTGACCAGTTATAACCTCGCTGGCCTGTTCGGCATCGCTATAGCCGTGACGACCATGCTGGCGCTTGCCGGCATCGTGGTGGCGCTGGATGCCTTCGGCCCGGTGACCGACAATGCCGGCGGCATTGCCGAAATGGCGGGATTGCCGAAAGAAGTGCGTAAATCGACTGACGCGCTGGACGCGGTCGGCAACACGACCAAGGCGGTGACCAAAGGCTATGCGATCGGCTCTGCCGGCCTTGGCGCGCTGGTATTGTTCGCGGCCTACAACGAGGATCTGAAGTTCTTCGTGTCCGACGCAGCGGCGCACCCGTATTTCAAAGGCGTAACGCCGGATTTCTCGTTGAATAATCCGTACGTGGTCGCCGGCCTGTTGTTCGGCGGGTTGCTGCCGTATCTGTTCGGCGCGATGGGCATGACTGCCGTCGGACGGGCCGCCTCGTCGATCGTCGAGGAGGTTCGACGCCAGTTCCGCGAACGGCCCGGCATCATGCAGGGCAGAGACAAGCCCGATTACGGGCGCGCCGTCGATATCCTCACCCGGGCCGCGATCAAGGAAATGATCATCCCGTCGCTATTGCCGGTTTTGTCGCCGATCGTCGGATATTTTGTCATCTACTTTGTCGCCGGCGGCGGCACGCAGGGCAAGTCGGCAGCCTTCTCGGCGCTCGGGGCAATGTTGCTTGGCGTCATCGTGACCGGTCTGTTCGTTGCAATATCGATGACATCCGGCGGCGGCGCCTGGGACAATGCGAAAAAATATATCGAAGATGGCCATTACGGCGGCAAGGGATCCGACGCCCACAAGGCGGCGGTGACCGGGGATACCGTCGGCGATCCCTACAAGGATACTGCCGGACCGGCGGTCAATCCGATGATCAAGATCACCAACATCGTTGCACTATTGCTGCTTGCGGTGCTGGCGCACTAATCCTCAAGCAAGGCTGGCCCGTCCCCCCGGGATGGCTATTCTGGCCGCCGGGATCAGCTGCCCTTGCCTTCGAGGTTGTGGATGATGGTCGAGATTAAATTCAGATCGTTGCCGCTTGTCGGCGTCGTGCGGCTGACGAAGTCGAAAATCTTGCCGTCCTTGTAGCCATACTCGGCAAGCCGCTGCACTTTTCTGTCCCGGTCAAAATAGACCGCGATCACCCGCTGATCGGTCACTTTGGTCCGCATAAAGGAAATCGCGCGCTCGGCTTTTTGGGAAATGTAATAGAAAGCCTCGCCGCTGACGGTGGCTACCGTCGACGGGGTTCCGAGCACCAGCAGCACCTGCTCCTGGGATGCACCGAGTGGAATCTGTTCAAGCGCTCCTTCGGGCAGCACATAGCCGCGCTGAAAGGTTTCGCCGGAACAGCTTGAAAGCGTCAGGGCAGCGGCAATTAAAGAAGCCGCCGTCGCGCTTCGGCACCGGTCACGCCGTCGACTACTCCGCATCCGTCCCCAGCTCCGTGTCCCAAACTTGCGTCCGGCCCGCGCGTGCCGTAACCCCAAAGCTCAAGCTTAGCAAACTACCGGCGTTTAGCGGCGCTCGAATCGGCCGCAATGATGCTCAGCAAGCCTATGATCCTAAAGCATTTTCGCCAGAACCCCGAAGACCGCACCATCCGCGACCTCTATGGCGCTATCGTGGCGCAGGCGCGGTCTTTAGAATTTTACACCAGCTACGGCGTGCCCGACACGGTACACGGACGTTTCGACCTGATCGTTCTCCATCTCGTGCTGCTGCTGGCGCGCTTGGATCGTGAGGCGGTTTCCGCGCGCGGCATCGGCCAGAAGTTGTTCGACCTGTTCTGCCGGGATCTGGACGCCAATTTGCGTGAGATGGGCGTCGGTGACGTCGCTGTTCCAAAACGGATGCGGCATTTCGGCGAGGCGTTTTATGGAAGGCAGGCGGCCTATCTCGCCGCGCTCCGCTCACCTGACGGGCGGACGCTTGAGAAGGCTCTGGCACGCAATATCTTTAACGGGGTGAATCGCGATGGATCGCGCCGACTGGCGCGCTATGCGCGCGTCCTAATGCGTGAGTTTGAGGTCCACGACCGGAGCGCATTGTTACGCGGCGCCGTTGCCTTTCCCAAACCGGAGGCCGCTGTCATGCCTGAGCCAAAATCGCGGGATTTTGCCGCGTCCTGGCGGGTTCCAGTTACCGTAGAGGAGGTCGCCGAAAGCGGACAACATTTCGATCTTATCGCCGATGCGCCGGTTCGGGCCGCAGTGGCCAAAGCTGTGGCACTACGCGAACTGCCGCGGTTCGAAGCCAGTTTCGATGTCACGCGGCGCAGTTCCGGCGGATTACACGTTACCGGGTCGATTTCGGCGACCGTTGACCAGAATTGCGTGGTCACGCTCGAACCGCTCACGAATGAGGTTGAAGAATCAATCGATCTCATATTCGAACCGCCGGAGCTTGTTCCTAAAACCGCCGCCCAGCCCGAGGGCCAGCGGCGTAGCGTGGATTGGAACGATCCCGAACCGCTTATCGGAGGCGGTGTTGATTTGGGCGCGCTCGCGATTGAATTTCTTATTCTGGGACTCGATCCTTATCCGCGCAAACCCGGGGCAGTGTTTGAGACGACACAGGACGTCAACACCGATCAAGGCCCTTTCGCGGCCCTTGGCCGCTTGGCAAAGCGCCAGGAGGGCCACTGAAGGCTCGTTCGCAACGGGTGTTGTGTCCAGCGGTCGAACCGCTATTCTCCCGGCCGGGCACTTTCCAATCAGGCCACCGAGGCCGTGATGGACATTCGCGGACACCGCGCCGCCGGCGCGAGAGCTGTGAACGTCAGAGGGCAAAGATCACTTCAAAATCATGGATTTCCGGCTGTCACTTTGAGTCCAAAATTCGCATGAATGGGGGTCACGACCACTCGCGAATTTCGGCATCGGCACACGCGTGACCGCACGGTCCTTTAATGGCAGACAAAATCCGTATTGCGCTGGATGCGATGGGAGGAGATCACGGCCCCGCCGTGGTCGTTGCCGGAGCGGACCTTGCATTGTCACGCTACCCCGATAGTGAATTCCTGTTCTTTGGTAACTCCTCGCTCATCGGGCCGCTGCTTGACGCCAGGGTGGGACTCAAGTCGCGGTCGCGGCTCGTTCACACCGACGTCGCCGTTCGAATGGAAGACAAGCCGAGCCAAGCTTTACGTTACGGGCGCTGGAAATCGTCGATGTGGCTTGCCATCGATGCGGTGAAAAAAGGCGATGCCGATATGGTTGTCTCCGCCGGCAATACCGGCGCGCTGATGGCAATGTCCAAATTCGATCTCAAGACTCTGCCGGGTATCGAGCGGCCGGCGATAGCGGCGCTATGGCCCACTCTGCGAGGCGAGTCGATTGTGCTCGATGTCGGAGCATCGATCGGCGCGGATGCCAATCATCTGGTCGACTTAGCGCTGATGGGCGCCGCCACGGCGCGAATCCTGTTCGGCCTGTCGCGGCCCACGGTGGGGCTCCTGAATATCGGGGTGGAGGAAGCGAAAGGCTTGGAACAAGTACGCGAAGCAGGCCGCATCCTGCGTGACGAGAACTTCGCGGAGCTCGACTACCAAGGCTTCGTCGAGGGCGACGATATCGGGCGCGGCAAGGTCGACGTGGTTGTGACGGAAGGGTTTGCCGGCAATATCGCCTTGAAAACGGCCGAGGGCACTGCCCGGCAGATCGGAGAATATCTGAAGGGCGCGATGAGCCGCTCGCTTAGCGCGCGCATCGGTTATTTGTTCGCGCGATCGGCCTTTGCGCAATTGCGCCAGCGCATGGATCCGCGCCGCGCCAACGGCGGGGTTTTTCTGGGCCTCAACGGCATCGTCATCAAAAGCCACGGGGGCACTGACGCCGAAGGCTTCGCCGCAGCGATCGAGCTTGGCTATGGCGTCGTCCGCGACGAGCTTTTGGCGAAAATACGCGTTGCGCTCAGTCACCACACCAAGCCTCACGCTATCGGCCAAATTGCTGGTGGAGCGGCTTCGTGACTGTGTCTCGCTCGGTAATGCTCGGCTGCGGGAGCTATTTACCCAATCACATCC
>DASZCJ010000362.1:0-12419 GCA_035943155.1 Xanthobacteraceae bacterium
ATGCTCGACATTGTGGTAAAGCGCATCGCTGTTGCCGATGCATTCAAGGGCTATGCGCGCGATTGACGGGATCAGCTCGGCCAAATGCGCATGGGTCGAACCAAAATTGCGGTTCAAATGCTCGGCAAGGAAGGACCCCAAGGCTTCCGCTGAGAGTTCTGGGACCGTGATCAAGGAAATACCCCTCTACGCGCTGTCGACCGCCATCGTGACGACGAGTCCGGCAATTTGCAATATCGACTGGGCGGCCAATCCGGAATAAACCCTGGCACTTCGGGCGACAAACCCGACGGGATCAAAAGATTCCGAGGTGTTGGCGCAGATCGACACCGTCACGCTTAAGCGTGGCGGCGGTCGAACCCACGGCGACACGGCCGCTGTTGAGAATGACGATATCGTCGGCGATATCGAACACCAGTTTCGGGTTTTGCTCGACGAGAACGATGGAGAGCCCGCTTTCCTTAAGCTTGCGGATCGTCGCCATCACCTCCGCGACGATTTGCGGTGCAAGCCCCTCCGACGGCTCATCCATCAGCAAGACCCGCGGATTGGACATCAGTGCGCGGCCAATGGCGAGCATTTGTTGCTCGCCGCCGGAGAGAAAAGCGGCCATCTGGCCACGCCTTTCGGCAAGGCGCGGAAACATGGCAAAGACAGTGTCGGCGGTCCATGGTGCATGCTGCGCGCCGGCGAAGCCTTTGCGCGCCGCAACCATCAGATTTTCGCGCACGGTCAGGCTCTTAAAAACGCGGCGGCCCTGCGGCACCAGCGCCACGCCGCGTGCGGCGATCACCTCAGGCGGCATATGTGTCACCGGCGTGCCGAAGACTTCAACGCTGCCGGTACGCGGCGGCAAGAGGCCGACGCTGACGTTCATGCAGGTCGACTTGCCGGCACCGTTGCGGCCGAGTAAGCCGAGCAGCCGTCCCACACCAAGCTCAAACGCGACCTTCTGCAGCACATGGCTGTCGCCGTAATAGGCGTCGATACCGCTGAGACGAAGCGCGCTATTCGCCAAGATATACCTCCCGGGTGCGCGGATCGGCGACCACCTCGGCGCGCGTGCCTTCGACAATCACTTCGCCAAAGTGCAGAAGCGTTATTCGATCGGCAAGGTCGAGCGCCACATCCATGTCATGCTCGATCATGACGATGGTGACCTCACGCGGAATGGCGAGAAGGAGCTTGCGCACGTCCTGTCTCTCGTCAATAGAGAGGCCGGCGAACGGCTCGTCTAGCAAGACAAGTTTCGGATTTTGTGCGAGTGCCATGGCAATTTCGACACGTCGCCGCTCGCCATATGAGGTTTCCGCGAGCGGCCGCTCGGCAATGGCTTCGAGGCCGACACGTTTGAGTGCGTCGCGCGCCTGCATGGCGAGATGGCGTTGCTGGTTAAGCGTGACGATTGGGTTCCATCGCAGCGCCGACAAGCCGAGCAATGCCAGCGTGACGTTATGCCGGATCGTATCGCGAGCGAACAGGGTGATGATCTGGTAAGTGCGCGCCATTCCCAGATGCGTGCGTTTGCGGCTCGGCATCCGCGTGATATCGCGGTCGAATAGCTTTACCGAACCCGCATCCGGCGCCAGCTCGCCAGTGATCAAATTGAATAGAGTGGTTTTGCCGGCGCCATTCGGGCCGATGATCAACCGGCGCTCGCCTTGCTCGACATTGAGATTAACGTTCCGGGTGACCCGCAGCCCGCCGAATGATTTACTCAGCTTCTCGATTGCGAGAACGCTCATTGCCGCGGCTCCGCGGCAATCGCAGCACTCGTCTTGCGCCGACCTCTGGCCTGCCAAAATGAGCAGGCCATCCGTACCGCGCCAGGCACCAGTCCTTCCGGCATGAATACGACGATCGCGACAAAAATAGCGCCCAGCATGAAATTCCAGCGTTCGACATAGGCGCTAACGACGTTTTTAACGATGACAACAAGCGCCGCTCCAACCACCGGCCCGACTAGCGTCCCGGCGCCGCCGGAAATCACCATCAGCAAGCCTTCGGCCGAGGCGGTAAGCGCCAGCGCCTGAGGGCTGATAAACTGGTTGTAATAGACGAACAGGATACCGGCGACTGAGCTCAACAAGCCGGAGAACATGAAAGCCCAGAACCTGATCAACCAGACGTGGTAGCCAAGGGCAGTCATCCGCCGCGGCTGATCGCGGGTGCCGCACAGCGCAGCGCCGAACGGCGAGCGCACGAAGATCCCCGCCGCCGCGATGGCGATGAGAAACACAACCAACGTCGCAACGTAAAACGCGCGTGCGCTACCAAGCGCAATTCCGAACGGCGCCGGACGCGTCGCCACGGTGATGCCGTTATCGCCGTTGGTCAGGCTGATCCAGCGGTAGGCCAGGCCCCAGATGATCTCACCGAGCGCAAGCGTAATCATAATGAAGGTAATGCCGGCCGCCCGCAGCGACAGCGCGGCGAAGCCCGCCGTCGCGACCAGCGTCGCCACCAGCGCCGCGATGATCGCCAGTGCGTGACCGTACCCGGCGACAAGGAGATAGGCGACGACATAGGCGGCGATGCCGAACAATCCGGCATGACCGAGCGACACTAGTCCGGCATAGCCGACCAGGATATTGAGCCCGAGCGCGAATATCGCATAGAGCAGAACCTGGCTCGCGATATTCACGTAATACACTTCTTTGATCGCGTACGGCACCACCGCCAAGCCAATGATCACGAGTGCGACGGCAACTCTCCGCGCGATATTAAAATTCGTCACAGAACCTGGCCCCCGAACAGACCTTGCGGCCGCCATACCAGAACCAGCACCATCGGCAGAAACAGGATGAAATAGGCAAGCTCGGGCAAAAGTGCCTGGCCGAAATTGTAGATGAAGCCGATCACGATGCTGCCGACGAACGAGCCGAGCAGGCTGCCAGTGCCGCCGAGGATGACGACGACTAGCGCGAGCGGCAGCATGTCCTGGTCGATCCCGGGATAGACCGAGAGTATCGGTCCGCCGATCAGACCGGCGAAGCCGGCAAGTCCGGCACCGAGCGCAAATACGATCGTGAATAATTGCGACACCCGGATGCCGACGACTCGCGCCATCTGCGGATCGTCGACACCGGCCCGGATCATGGCGCCAAGCCGCGTTCGGTCCAGCATCAGCCACAGCGCTATGGCAAAGACCGCGGCGATGGCGATGACCGCCAGACGATACAGTGGGAACACCGCCGTGCCGACCCGGATAAAACCGTTAAGCCCCGAAGGCGTCGCCACCGAGATTGGATCGCCGCCCCAGCCCATCAGGCAAAGATCGGCGACCATAAAGGAAACGCCGAGCGTTACCAGAACTTGCGCCAGTTGCTGGCCGGCCAACCGGCGCAACAGGAGCCGTTCCATCAATGCGCCGAGCAGTGCGACCTCAAGGGCGCAAATCAGCGCCGCCAGCCAGAAACCGAACCGCACACCAAGCGCGCCTGAGAGCAGCGTCGTGCCGAAATAGGCGCCGAGCATGAACATCGAGCCATGCGTCAGATTGGGAATACGCATCAGCCCGAAGATCAGCGAGAATCCGGCAGAGAGCAGGAACAACAGGCCGCCGAACGTCACGCTGTTGACGGTGAGCAGCAGCCAGAACGTCATAACTGCTGCCCTTCCGTCGCGCGGGTGATCAGCACTTGGTCAGTGGCGGATAATCGCGCGAATAGACTGGATGCGCGAGAAACTCCTGTTCGGGCCAAGTCCAGAACTGACTCACGTTCTCATAGGTCTTGATGGTTTTGTTCCAAAGTTTGAGCCCGTATTTGGCGCCTTCCGTGCCGATGCGCCGGATGTAGAAGTTTCCGATCACGTTGTTGAGGTGATCGAACTTCAGCGGCCCGCGCGGCGTATCGGTCAAGCTGACGGCCTTCAGCGCGGTCATGAATTTGTCCTTGTCGCGAGCGTCGCCGCCTGTCGCTTTCATTGCGGCATCGACGACCTGGCAGTTGACGTAAAGGAGCCCGGCGTACTGGCCGGGAATGGTGTTGAAATTTTTCAGCATGCCGTTGACGAAGCGCTGATTGGCGTCGATCTCAAGATCCAGCGTATAGGGAACGCAGCTCACGAGCCCAATGGCCTCTTCGCCATAGCTCTTGAGGAGCGCGTCGTCGCCGCCGGTTTCTCCAGTGACAACCGGGTATTTAAGACCGGCATTGGCATAAGCCTTCATGAAACGTAGCGGGTTTGACCCGGCAAAGCCCTGGCACACGCCGTCGCAATCGCTGATCTGCGCCACGTAGGGCGTGTAGTCCGGCGTCACCAGCGGCGGCCACAGCTTGTTGACGACGCAACCGCCCTCCTTCTGCAACGACGCCTGGAATCCGCCCATCTGCTCGTAGCCGAAGGCGAAATCTTCAACGATACAGAAAATGCGCTTGAGCTTGAGTTCGGTCGCAGTGTAGTGCGCCATCGGATGCATGGCCTGCGAGGAGGTGGCCGAAGCACGCAGTAGATATGGATTGGGCTGGCGTTGGGTGAGATTGTCAGCCGCGGCCAGGCTGAGCGTCGGCATCTTCTGCTCGCGGATATAATCGCTGATGGCATAGAGCTCGAAAGCGGCGAGCGGGCCAAGGATGACGTCGACTTTGTCGCGCTCGACGAGTTCTTGCGCCTTGGTTTTCGTACCCGCCGGATTGCCCCCGGTATCTGCGGAGATGAAATCGACTTTACGGCCGCCGATCGTGTAGTCCGTCTCCTTCAGATAGGTCAGAACGCCCTGCTCCATCTGAATGCCGCCCTGCGCAAGCGGGCCGGTCTTTACCGTCAGCAGGCCAAGGCGAAATGGCTCCGTTTGTGCGACCGCGGGGGCCGGGAAACGGGTGAGCGCAGCGGCCGCCCCGGCGACGCTGCCGGCCAAAATTGTGCGGCGGCTCACTTTGCGAGACTTGGTCTTGCCAGGCATGCGTATCCTCCCTTTTCCCCGTCTTGTGGTCCGCAGACGGGCGAACCGGCAATTTGTTAGCCGCTTCATATTTACGACGGGCCCGCACGATTGCCGCGAACGCCGCACTCAGACCTATCATTGGCGAGGCAGGCCGCGCTGTAAAGCCCGCTAGTGTCCCGATTCCGAAGTTCGCACGGTTTGTGGGCACGCTCTCATGCGAACTTCGGAATCAAAGGGACACTACCAAATATATAATTCTAGTGCGGTTTTTGGATTTGAAGTTCCTATGAGAGCTTCCGACTGAACTGTAGAAACTTCAAATCCACCGCACTAGTGTCGCGTTTTTCTCAACGTTCCGCAGCGGCGGATAGTCGCGATCACTTAGCCGGCCTGTGGTCCACGCTTGGGCGGAATGATTGGAAGCAGCAGGTAGGGTCGCGCCGCGCCGCCGAAATGTAGGCCGGTGACGCCGCCGAAGATCTCCGCGGGCCGGTCGCGAGGATTGTCATGCAAAAACGGGCCGCAACCGGTCAGCTCGTTCTTGAAATTTGAAAGGCGACCACCACTCCCTCCCGGGTAGGCATAATCCTTGCCGCGCACCGTGAGGCCAATGCGATAGCCTTTGGGCGCAACGATCGATGTCGGCCAAATTTCTACGTCGAGCACCACCACTTCGCCGCCGGGCCTAAGCGGCTGCTTTTTACTGTGCGTGTGATACGGCCGATACTGTGTCGATATTTTTTTGTCGAGCTGGCGGTGCGAAGCGCGCAACCAGCCTTGGCCGATCGGCGTGTGCGGATCGATGGCGCCCTGAAATACTACTTCCTTCATGTCCGGCGAGAACACGCGCAATACGACAAAAATATCGGCATCGCTGGTCGATGACGAAACATAGAGCTTGACCGCCGAAGGCCCGGTGATCTCGGTTTCGCTTTCAAGCGGCGCCGTCAGGAAGGTGACGCCATCACCCATGGCGTCAAACCGAACCACCGATCTTCTATTCGCGGGCTTGTTCGCGGCAAGCACCCCTGCCGGATCAAGATAGAACCGCGTCCATTTGGTGCGTTTAAGCGGCCATTCGCTTTCCACGCGTTCGACGAATCGATCGATATGCCGAACCTGCAACTGGACCGGCGGCTGTTTGTTCCAACCGTTCTTTTTGCCGTGCAAGAAGTAATCGAAGAACCGCAGTTGCAGATTGCGACCGTAGTCGGTGTAAAAATGGGTCCAGTGCTCGATGCCGTGCGCTTCCAGCCATTTCTGCTTTGCGGCGGCGCGGACAAAACCCTCAAAATTGCCCCGCGGATGCAGGCCCTGGCCGCCCCAATTGGCCGCTGAGAGGAACGGCGTCTTCACCTTGGACCAGATCGGCGAACGCGCCTTGTGATAATCGTCGTCCAGCGGATGGGCGAGGATCTCTGTGCCGAAGTCGCTGCGATTTTTTGCCAGCTCCGCTTCGGACAAGAACAGCGGACCGCAAACAAGCTCGCCGTGCACGCGGCTTCGTTTGCCACGCTCGCCGGCGCCGTATTGCACGGTCTTGACTTGCATGTCGTACCAGTTTTCCCAAAACGTGCAGAGAGTCCCGCCATGATGGGTCATATCGCGATACCAGTCGGCGGCGCCCTCCCAAATGCACATGGCCGAGAGATGCGGCGGCTGGAGGCTGGCAACGTGCCACTGATTGATGGCGTAATAGGAGATGCCGTTTAATCCGACTTTGCCATTCGACCACGGCTGGACACCCGCCCATTCGATGCAGTCGTAAAAATCCTTGGTCTCACGCGGCGAAAAGTGATCGATGTAGCCGGGCGAACACCCGCAGCCGCGGGAGTCGACTCGCACGCAAGCATAATTGTGCGGCACCCATTTTTCCGGATCGACGACTTCCCAGCTCTGATAGAGGTTGCTTGATCCCGCCGTAACGTCGGGATGCCGCTCCGCCATGCGCTGCCAGGCGCTTGGGTAACCGTCCTGGAAGGCTAGTCCTTTGGCATAAGGACCGTAACTTAAGATCACCGGATAACGCCCTTCGGCAAGGGGGCGAAAAACGTCGGCGCGCAGCACCAAGCCATCGTCCATCGTGATCGGCACGTTCCAATCGATCTGCATGCCGTCGCGAGTCTCGCTGCGCTGTTCAAGACTCTTGCGGTCACCGGCGACCGCCGCCATGCGCGCTTCGCCTTCAAGTGATGACATCACAAATCCTCCCGCACTGCCTTTCCTTTCGGCGAGCCGGCGCGACCGCCACCCTCACGCAGCGCTCGCCTAAGCAGTTTTGGCCCGACCTTTGCCGCGTTTAACGCCGGCCATCTTTTCCAGCACAGCGCAAACCGAGGCAGTGTCTTCGGCCGAATGGCCGCTCCGCAGCGCCTTGGCGTAGATCGCCTTGCTGGCGTCAAACATTGGCGTCGGCACCGCGATTTTGCGGGCATAGCTGCCAATGACATCCATATCTTTCTGCCAGACCGATATCTTCATGGTAGGATTGCGGTAGCTGTTCCGCACCATCATCGGCCCGCGTAATTCAAAGATCCGCGAATTGCCGGCGCCAGTTTTGATCAGATCGAAAATAAGCTGCGGTGGCAGCCCGGCTTTCATGCCCAGCACCATCGCTTCCGCACTGGCGACGTTGTGGATGGCGACCAGAAGATTGGCGACATATTTCATGCGGCTGCCGTTGCCGAAGTCACCGACATCGTGCACGGCGCGTGTAAAGTCGGAAAACAAGCCGCGTAATCTCTTTATTTCTCGGGAATCGCCCGATGCATAAACGACAAGATCCTTCGCCACCGCCTGCGCGCCGGTGCCGCTGACCGGACAATCGAGCATCACATGGCCAGCCTTGCGCAGGATAGATTCCGCTTTGGCTTTATCCTCCAAAGTGAAAGTCGACATTTCGACAACGACGCGGCGCGGCAGATTGGCTCTGACAATCGCTGTCGCCGTTTCAACCAGCGCGGACGGTTTGGGCAAGCTGACGATGATCGTGCGAGCCCGGCGGGCCACCTCGCCGGCATCGGTGGCAATCTCGCCGCCGAGCTTGGCGATAGCGCGGCGGCGCCCGGGAGCGATGTCAAAGCCGATCACGCGCCAACCGGCGGCCAGCAAGTTTTGCGCGAAGGCGCCGCCCATAATGCCAAGTCCGACAATGCCGACGCTATCTTTCTTTGTTCGAGCCATCGTCTCCCGCTCCGATTTTCCCCAAGGACCCGAGGCTATCGCATTCGGCTGCAATGCGCACAAGCGGCTTGTCGTTCCGGCGCTTGCGAATGGAGGACGTCGGCATCGATCGACACCCCGCCCGCCACCGCACTAGTTGTGGTTTGATCGTTCGCAGGTTAAGGCCTACGCGCTGATGATGGCGGGAGGACGGTATGAAGCTTGGTGTTGCCGGTATCGGCAAGATGGGCGCTGCCGTTGCGGCGCGGCTGATCGAGGTCGGCCACGACGTGACGGTCTGGAATCGCACGCCGGAAAAAGCCAAAGCCGTCGCCGGCGCGAGTGTCGCGGCAAGTCCGGCGGAGTTGGCGCAAAAAAGCGATGCCGTCCTCAGCATCCTGACCGATGCGGCGGCCTTGGACGCGGTCTATAACGGCCGTTCCGGTCTTCTTGGCGGCAACGTCGCCGAAAAGCTCTTCATCGACATGAGCACCGTCTTGCCTGCCGCTGAAACCGCACTTGCCCACGCGGTGCGAGCAAAAGGGGCGGCCTTCGTCGAATGTCCAGTCGGCGGCTCGACCGGCCCGGCACGTCAAGGAAAGCTCATCGGGCTCATGGGCGCCGAACCGGCCGATGCGGCGCGCGCCCGACCGATCCTCGAACAATTGTGCCGGCGGCTGGAACATGCCGGACCGGTCGGCTCTGGAGCCGTCCTGAAATTTACGATCAACCTCCCGCTGATGGTCTACTGGCAGGCGCTCGGCGAAGCGCTGGCGCTAGCGCGCTCGCTGGCCATCGATCCGGACCGGCTCATGGATCTTCTCAGCGACACTTCAGGGGCGGCTAATGTTCTCAAAGTGCGCGCCCCCGGCATCGCCGCGATGCTCAAGGGCGGCGCTGGCGGCCCGGTCACTTTCGATGTCGACGGCGGCATCAAAGACATGCAGTCGATGCTGGCGGAAGCCAAATCGCGCGGCGTCGAACTGCCGCTGGTGGAGCGGACGCTGGCCTGCTACCAAGAAACCAAGCAGCATCGCTCGGGCAATGCTGAAATTTCCGCCGTTTCGGTTTATTGGGCCGACCGCAATCCCCGCTAAATCCTTCGCAGCTAATCGGAGTCATTATGTCCGCTGTCACGCTCGCACAAGCCTCCATTATCGTCGACACCGCGCTGAAGAAGGCGCGCGAGAGCAATTTGGCCCCGTTGGCGGTCGCCGTGCTCGATAGCGGCGGGCATCTCGTCGCATTCAAGCGTGAAGACAAATCCGGCATTTTGCGGTTTGACATCGCATTCGCCAAAGCCTGGGGCGCGCTCGGCATGGGCTTCGGTTCGCGCACGCTCGCGAGCCGCGCTACGAAAACTCCGCAGTTTTTCACGATGCTTGCGGCGGCGAGTGGCGGACGCATCGTCACCAATCCGGGTGGCGTATTGATCCGCGACACTGGCGGCAACGTGCTAGGCGCCTGCGGCATTTCCGGCGATACGTCGGACAAAGATGAAATCTGTGCGGGCGCCGGCATCGAGGCGGCGGGGTTGAAAGCGGAGCCGGGAACGGACTAGCTGTTTTTGAAGAATGATCCGCACCGAAAAGTCGCTTTGACTTCTTGGCAGCTTTGCCAAATCCTTTGCGCGACGAGCTGGCCGGCCAATCAAAAAGACTAGGGAGGAGATTTGCCATGAAGATTTTTTCGTTTTGGCGCTCACTTGCGACTTACCGCGTGCGGATCGCGCTCAATCTCAAGGATCTCATTCCCGACGAGATCATCGAAGTCAATCTCATGAAAGGCCAACAGCGTGCGGCCGAATTTCGCGCAGTCAATCCGATGATGGCGATCCCGGCGCTGGTCGATGGCGACGGGCCGGCTTTATTCGAGTCGCTGGCGATCATTGAATATCTCGACGAAACACACCCTAACCCGCCGTTGTTACCGCGCGACCCACGCGGCCGAGCGCGGGTGCGCGGCTTAGCGCAGATCGTTGCCTGCGACTCGCATCCGCTGATCGTGCCCCGGGTGCGCGAATATCTGGAACATGAATTCAAGCTCGACGAGGCGGCTCGCACGAAATGGTGCCAACATTGGCACACCGCAGCCCTGACCGCGCTCGAAGCGCACCTCGCCGGCCCGGCCACCGGGCGCTATTGCCACGGCGACACCATCACGCTCGCGGACATTTGTCTCGCCAGCCAGGCCGCCGGCGCAAAATTCTTCAATGTCGATACGGCGCGATTTCCGAATTTTTCGCGCATTGCAAATTCTCTAGCGACAATCGACGCCTTTGCGCGCGCCCATCCATTGAAGCAACCGGGCGCGCCTGCGGCGGCGTGATTGATCGCGCCTACCACCACTTGTGGAAGTGATGCACCGGACCGGTGCCGGATCCTATTTCCAGCCGGTCGGCAGCCTTGAGAGCGGCACTAACATAGTCCTTGGCTTCGCCCACAGCGTCGGCAAGCGAACGATTTTTGGCGAGACCGGCGGCGATCGCCGACGCCAGCGTGCAGCCAGTGCCATGGCTGTTGCGTGTCGCAATACGCGGCACGGCCAATCTCGTACAGGCGCTGCCCTCGACCAAAAGATCGACGCTTTCCGATCCGCTGCCGTGACCGCCTTTGATCAGCACCGCATGGGCACCGAGCGCAAGCAGCTTTTGTGCTTGGTCATACATCGCCTTCTCATCTTGTGCTTCTTTTTCGCCAGTAAGAGCCGCCGCCTCCGGCAAATTGGGCGTAACCAGGCGTGCCTGGGTGACCAATTTGCGCAACGCGCTCATCGCATCGGCATGGAGTAGTTTTTCACCCGAACTTGCGGACATGACCGTGTCGAGCACCACGTTACGCGCGCGATGACGTCGCAATCCACCGGCGACGGCGGCGATCGCCGCGGCGCTGCCCAGCATTCCGATCTTCACGGCACCGACATCAAGGTCGGAAAACACGGCATCGATTTGCGCAGCAATAAAGTCGGGCGGCACCTCATGAATGGCAAAAACGCCTTTGGTGTTCTGCGCGGTAAGGGCCGTCACCACGGTGGCGCCGTAGACACCAAGCGCCGAGAAGGTTTTTAGATCTGCCTGAATGCCGGCGCCGCCACCCGAATCCGAACCAGCAATGGTCAATGCGATCGGAACGCTCATCACGTGCCTCGCTTGGCCAGCATTCCATCGACAATGTCACGCAAGGCGCGCGCAGCGGCCGCCGGATCGGGCGCAAGCGATAGCGCTGAAATGATTGCCACGCCGTTGGCGCCGGCGGCGATCACATCGCCGGCATTGTCGGTATCGATCCCGGCAATGCCGCAGACCGGCAAATCCGGCGCGCGGCGGCGAAGCGCCGCGATGATCCGCGCGAGACCGGCCGGACCAATCGGTGGATTGTTCTGTTGCTTGGACACGGTGGCATAAACACCGCCGCTGCCCACATAATCGATCAGAGCGAGCGGCGCCGCGTCGGCTTCGGCGACCGATTTGATCGACAGACCGACGATTGCATTGGGTCCTAGTAATTGTCGTGCATCCTCGACCAACATGTCTTCCTGCCCAAGGTGCACGCCGTCAGCGCCTGCCGCCATCGCCACGTCGACACGATCATTAACGACAAATGGCACGCCGGAGTTTGCCAAGGCTTTTTTGATTGCCCTCGCCTCCTCGATCATGGCGCGCGTTGGCGAGCGCTTATCGCGCAACTGAACAAGGGTCGCTCCGCCGCGGGCGCACGCTTGCGCCAGGTCGGCGAGCTGATGACCGCCGGCGCGCTCGGGATCGACGATGGCGTTGAGCCGAAGATCGATGCGCATCACGATACCTTGAGGCGGGTCCGCAGCGCGCCGCGATCGAGCCCATGCAACGCGTCGATCATGGCAACAGCGAAGCTGCCGGGCCCACGCGCGTGCTGCGCCGCGAGTTCGCCGGCGACGCCGAATGCAGCGAGAGCCGCAAGCGTCGCCAACCAAGAATCTCGCTCTACCGCAAGCGCGGCGCAAACAAGAGCTGCGCCGGCGCAACCCATCGCGGTCACCAGTCCCATCAACGGATGGCCGTTCGCAATGGCGATGCCGCGACGACCGTCGGTAACCGTATCGATATCTCCGGTGAGCGCGACAATAGTTGCATGCGCCTCGGCAAAGCGCGCCGCCGTCTCGCCGTCCGCTTTAGCGCTGGAGAGGGCGGCAAACTCCGCGTGATTGAGGCGCACCACTGAAGGATGATTGGCGATCAGAGCACGCGCGAATTCCGCCCGCGCCGGCGAGCGCTCAATGAAAACGGGGTCAACCAGCCAGGGCAGTCCCTTATCCGCGGCAATCGCTACCGCGTTCTCAATCGCGGATTTACGCTCGCGGTCGAAGGTGCCGAGATTGATCAGCACCGCAT
>DASZCJ010000363.1:0-15039 GCA_035943155.1 Xanthobacteraceae bacterium
TTCGTAAATAGTGACTTTTCGCCGGCTTTGCGATTGAGCGCGCCGCGCAGCGATAGCCGTCCACGATCGCAGGCTATGGCAAACAGATCCTCGTCGTCGAAACCGAACAGCGGACTGCGCAGCACGGTCGCCAGCGCAAGATCGTCCTCCGGCAGCAGCAGCGCGTCCGCCAGCACCATCAGATCCATGACGGCAATATGCTCGGTGAGCATGAGGCGGTCGGCACCGGCGACATCGACATTCTCATTTTTCAACGCGCGGATGATCGCCTCGAACAATTCGCCGCGCTGCCGCACCAGCACGAGAACATCGCCATAACGCATGGCGCGACCGTCGATGCCGACAGGCTCGCCAGCCTCGACCAGCCGCCGCACCGTGCGCGCAATGCGCCGCGCCAGCCTCACGCGCGCGCTGGTTTCGCTGACTTGATCGAACGGCGCATCCCAGCCGTCGATTTCCGCGTTTTTCTCCGGTTCGAACGGATCCCAGATCTCGACCAATCCCGCGGGCGTGTCGGGCAGTGCGATATGCGGAGGAAATCCGTCGGTATCGGACGAGACACTCGCTGCAATAGCCTTATCGCTGAAGACTGCATCGACTGCGGCAAGGATGTTCGCTCCGGAACGGAACGAATGCTTGAACTCGCGAAAGACGAAGTCGGGCCGGCCGCTTTGATGCGCGCGTTCGAAGTGACGCCGCATTTCGGCAAAGTCCCGCGGCGCCGCATTCTGAAACGAATAGATCGACTGCTTTTCATCACCGACTGCGAACACAGTGCGCATCGTGGCCCGCGCGCCGGCGCCGGCGGTGAACTCGGCGACGAGCCCACGCACGATCTGCCATTGCTTGCTGCTGGTGTCCTGCGCCTCATCGATCAGGAGATGATCGATGCCGAAATCGAGCTTGTAGTGAACCCAGGCGGCATCGACATTGCCGAGAAGCTCCAGCGTCTTATCGATCAGATCGTCATAATCGACGAGCCCGCGGCGCTTCTTCTCGTCTTCATAGCGCTGCAGCACCTCATGAACGATGGTGAGGAGCGCGGCGGAGCGATCCCGGCAGATCGCCGCGCGCCAGCGGTCCAATAGCGCACAGATCCGGCTCTGCTCCGCAGCGAGCCGTTGCGTCAAGTCGGCATCTGTTATCGCCTGCGTGACTATCAATTTTCGCGCCGTACGCCCTTCGGCGGTGCAGAAGATATCGAGATAAGCGGAGAGGCGATCGGATGCCGACAAGGAGGCAAGCCGCTTGAACCGCCGCGCTTGCTCGATATCGGTCTTGGCGCCTTGCTCCAACGTCGCCGCGACTGCCGGCCAATCGGAGCTCGGAATTACCGAGCGAGAAAAAAACTCATCCTCAATGCTGTCGCGGGTTTCAGTGGGGTTGAGGTCGAGCTGGCG
The DNA here is from genome assembly GCA_035943155.1 of Xanthobacteraceae bacterium. GTDB lineage: Bacteria > Pseudomonadota > Alphaproteobacteria > Rhizobiales > Xanthobacteraceae > BOG-931. The sequence continues at coordinate 1,401 of DASZCJ010000363.1, forward strand.
CGACATCGCGGCGATTGCGGGCTCGATGCCACCCGCCTCGATGACCCAGCGCGCGACGGCGTCGCGTGCGGCGATCGCAGTGCGGACCGCCTCGCGAAAGCTGTTATCTGACGCGGCGGTGAGCGCGGTATCCAAGGCGAAACCGATCGGGCTGTCCGGCGCACGTGCGCCGGCGAGCAGGACATCGAGCGTTAATCGCTCCAAAAGCTGAGTCTGTTTGGTTTCATCCAGCACATCGAAACGTGCAGCGACGTTGGCCTCGAATGGAAATTGATGCAGCAACTGGGTGCAAAACGCATGGATCGTCTGCACTTTAAGCCCGCCTGGGGTTTCCAATGCGCGGGCGAACAAACGCCGCGCCAGGGCGCGCCGGGCAGCGTCCGGCTCGATAGCGGAGCGCGCGCGGATCGCGGCATCGAGCGCGCCATCGTCGAGCGTGGTCCATTCGGCGAGCGTATCGAAGACGCGTTTCGCCATATTGGCGGCGGCCGCCTTGGTAAAGGTAATGCAGAGTATTTTTTCCGGCTGCACGCCTTTCAACAGGAGGTTGATGACGCGCTGCGCCAGCACGTGCGTCTTGCCCGATCCGGCATTGGCGGCGACCCAGGCCGACACGTCGGGATTTGCCACCGCGCGCTGCAACTCGACGATTTGGAGTGAAATGGCTTGCGGCGTTCTCATTCGCCACCAATAAAATCGTCGGTCACGCCGCCCGAGCTCGACCATTCCTTGACCCGGGCGAGGTGATCGTAATCGCCGTAATGTGTCCGCCACATCGGATGGACCAGCGAACGATAGGGCGTGCTCGCGTCGTCGAAAAACTGTGCAAGCTGCGTCAGCTTGGCGAGCGCCCGGTCGGCTTGGCTGTCGGAAGTGCCATCCCTGAAAACGATGGACTTCGATTCGCCGGCGGGCTGGCCGCCTTTCAATACGACATAGACCAGTTCCGCGATCGAGCCGCCGGCCGGTATGCCGGCAAAGCCGCCCTTGCGCAGCATTGCGGCTTCCAAGGTCAGCTGCGGCGCCAGGCCCGTGCGCACCTGCTTTTCGGTCCGTGCCGTCCCGGTCTTGTAATCAAGGATGACGTAGCGGCCATCGCGGCAAAGCTCGATGCGGTCGGCGCGGCCGCGCAGCGTAAACGTGCTCTCACGCAGCGCGATCTCGATCTCGCCGCGGATTTCGGCAGTGAGCGAGGCAATGGAAGCGCGGCGCGCCACTTCCCAGCCGGCGAACCAGCGCGCGATACGCAAAAAGCGCGGCCACCACAAGGCGCGCGTCTCTGGAAAATCCGCCAGTGCGGCAAAGTGCGGCTCGCCGAGCGCAATCAGCGCGCCTGCCGGATCGGCCGGCAATGCCTCGGCAAACTTTTGCGTAAATTCGCCGATAGCGGCGTGAATGATATTGCCGCGCTCGGCCGCGCCGGGCTCGGTGTCGAGTGGATCGAGCGGCCGCAGCCGCAACACGTGTTTGGCATAAATCGTATAGGGGTCGCGCAGCCAATCTTCGATCTCGGTGACGGAGAGAGAAGTCGGCCGCGCGGCGCGCGGCGGCTTCGGCGCTGGCGCGGGCGCCGCTGCGATGCGCTCCGGCCGGTCGAGCTCGCGCGCCCAGGCTAGATAACGATCGCCGCGCGTGCGTACGTCGTTCCAGCGCATGCTGGAAACCGCGCCAAGACGTTGGATAAAGCGCGACGGCATCGATGGCGCGCCATCGATCTTGGCGGCACGGCTGAGGAACACTTCGCGCGCGTTGAAGAGCTGGGCGAAATCGTGCGCGCTCAGTCCGATGCGCCGTTCCGGCAGATCGAGTCCGAGCATGAGCCGCATCGGCCGGCTGAGCCAGGCATCCGATTTGCTTTCGGGCGGCCAGGTCCCTTCAACGAGGCCGCCAAGCACAACGCGATCGTTGTCGGTGAGACGCGCCTCAATAGAGCCAAAAATACGTATCGCAGCGCCGTGTTGCGCGTCCTGCCGCACGACACGTCCGGACAGAAACGCGGCGAACAATTCCACGTAGTCGGACTTTGCGATCGGCAAGCCTGCGGCGGCGCTGCTGACCGCGAGCGTGTCGAGCACGTCCGCGATTTTCTTTCCGTCGGGACCACTGAATGCGGCTTCGATGCCGTTGTCGTGCGAAAGCGCGGCAAGCACTGTGCGATGGCGCGAAGCAAATTCCGCCAGCGGGTAGCTCCCGTCACCCATTTTTTCGAGCGGGGCGAGCGCCGCGGTGAGCCGCCGCACGAGTTCGGCCGCGTCGGTGAGCTCGCCATCGGTTAAGGCCGTGCGCGGCTCGGATGGATGCAGCTCGCTCGATTCATGACGGCGCAGCCGTTCGCGCTGCGAACGGAAATTTTCCAGTGCGCCCGCCAAGCCGCCAGTTCCTGGGCGCGGCCGCGGTCCGCGCAAGATGGCGCGTTCGAGCGCGGATACCGCGCGGTCGTGCCGGCCAAAATCAAGGCGAAGCAGCGGATGCTTAAGCAGCGCTTGCGAGCTTACCGGCGGCGTCCCGTCGAGCGCGGCGATGGCGGCAAGCCGGGCAAAAATCCCGGCCGGCGTATCGGCGAGAGGATCGCCGCCGGAATCTTCCGCCGCGATGTCCCAACGGCCGAGCGCTGCAGCGACGCGGCGAGCCAATTGCCGATCCGGCGTAACCAAAGCGGCTGTCTTGCTCTCAGCCACGGCCTCGCGCAGCGCTACCGCGATGGCGAGCGCCTCCTCTTCCGGATGGGCGGCCTCGATCATTGTCAGGTTCGACAGCGCGGCGTCGATTTGCGCTGAGAAGGCCGCGTCCGAGGCGTTGTGCCGCCATCGATCGGTTGCGTCGGCGGGCCGCAAGGCTTCCGAAATCAGGCGTTCGCGACCGCGCGCCGGTGCTAGCGCGGCAACTGCGTCGCGGCCGATGCCGATCCGGCGCAATAGTGCCGCCATGGCAAATTGCGGATGTCCCGGTGCCGCGGCAACGCCGCTCTTTTCGTCGCCTGCGATCAGCCGCCAACTGTCCTCGTCGAGATCGGTGTCCAGCCCTGGCAGGACGACTGCACCATGTGGCAGCCGCGCGACGGTCGCGATCAAGTCGGCAGTGGCCGGGATCGATCCGGTCGAACCGGCGACAATCACTGGCCCGTCGGACTTGCGCGACAGCCGCGCCGCCTCGGCCTTGATCAAAGCGTCGCGGCGTGCCGCTGGATCGATCGAGCCGATTTCGTCGAGAACTCGCGGCCAATTTTTGCGCGCGATCTGCAAGAACCGCAGCGTAAGCTGCCAATATTCGTCGAACTCGCCGGGCACGAGCTCGTCGAGCCGCTCCCAGGGCACGTTGCGGGTCGTCATATCGTCTATCAGCCGGGCGAGATCGTCGGCGAGTGCGCATGCCGCCGCCGGCGTCTGGGCTATCAGCGGCGTGCCGCCGCCGCCGCGGACTTCCGGCGACTGCGCCCATGCCAGTACCAGACGCGTGAGCAGGAGCCGCCGTTCGAGGCCGCCGAGCGCCGGCGGCAAAGCGAGCGCGTCCGCGGCAATGCCGCCGGCCACGCTTTCGGCAAATGCAATCTCGTCCTCGTCGATGTCGCCGATGGCGACGATGCGCGGCAGGATCGCGCCGTCGCCGTCGAGACGATCGAGAAAGGCGTCGCGCATCAACCGGCAAGCGCGCCGCGTCGGCAAATAGAGTGTCGCCGAAGCAAGCATCAGCGGATCGCCGGCAAAGTCAAAGCCGAGCTTGCCGTCGTGCAGCGCCTCGATCAGCGTCGGCAGAAACGGCGCCGACGCTGGAATGGTGAAGACACGCGAGGTCATGCGGGGATCGCGGAATTGCCGCGGCAGTGTAGCAGAGCTTACGCCATTGCCGCGAGCGCGGCCTCGGCGGCGGTCACCGCTTCCGGTGTACCGACATGCATCCACACGCCGTCGAGCGGCAAACCGAACAATCGGCCGGCGGCCGCGGCGCGATCAAACAAGCGGGTCAGCGGGAACGTGCCTTGCGGAGCGTCCGCAAACAAGGCAGGCGACAGCACCGCGGCGCCGGCATAGATGAACGGCGCCATCTCGTCCGCCGCGATGCGCCGCCGCAGCCGGCCGTCGGTCAGCATCGTATAGTCGCCGCGGCCTTCATAACCGAGGCTGCCCGTCGTCGGCGCCAGCAACAACAGCGCGTCCATCGATTTTGCATCGAAGTCGTCGGCAAGCCGGGCGAAATTCGGTTCGTCACCGTCAAGCCATAGTGTGTCGGAATTGACTAGAAAGAATGGCGCATCGCCAAGCTGCGGCAGCGCCTTGGCAATGCCGCCGCCCGTGCCAAGAAGGCAAGCCCGTTCGTCGGAGATGAGGATGCGCGGGCGCTGCCGCGCGGCAAGATGCCGTTCAAGCGCATCGGCGAGATGATGCACATTGACCACGGCGCGCTCGACGCCGGCATCGGCCAGCCGGTCGAGGCCGTAATCGATCAGCGACTTGCCGGCGACGGTGACCAGCGGCTTTGGCACATGGCCATTATAGGGCCGCATCCGCGTCCCCAGCCCCGCCGCCAATACGATCGCGCTCTTCGGTATCATCGTGCCGCCCCAGCCTGGCCGAACCCGAATCGTCACATCATAACCCATCCGGAGATGGCGCATTTGCGGCGTACCATGCTCGCAGCGACGCAAGTGTTGGATGCGCCAGCGAACGCTGCAGATAGGTCCACAAGCGGGGCATGTGCCGCAGATATTGCGGCTTGCCGTCGCGCCGCTGCAGGCGGGCGAATATCCCCAGTATCTTGGTCGCCCGTTGCGCGGCCAATGTGGCGTAAAGGAGGGTGAAACCGCCGGTGTCGAAGCTGCGATCATGCGCCAACCGCGCGCGCACGTAGCGGCCAAGCAAATTCATTTCCATGTTTTCCGGAATATCGATGCGCGCGTCCTGGAGAAGCGACGCGACGTCATAGGCCGCCGGTCCGATCAGCGCGTCCTGAAAGTCAACGAGGCCTACTCGCGCGATGCCCTCGCGCTGCGGCAGCCAATGCAGATTGGGCGAATGATAGTCGCGCAGTACCCAAGTCGGTGGCGCCTCGATTGCCGGTTCGAGCGCGCTGCGCCAAAGCGCGACGAACTCGGCGCGCGCCACCTCGCCCACGGCCGCGCCGGCCGCGACCAGATACCAGTCGAGCAGCAGCTCGGCTTCGATCAAAAGAGCGTCGATGTCGTAGCGTGGCAGAGGATAGTCGAGCTCGGCCGTGACCGGCAGCCGAGTCGGCAGATCGCGTGCATGCAGCGATGCCAAAAGATCGACCGCGGCGGCGTAACGCGCTTCGACTGGAGCCGGCGGATCGCCCGCGACGATCCGCTCATCACCCAGGTCCTCCATCAGGATCAGGCCGCGATCGAGATCGGCGTGCAGGATTTCGGGGGCGGACACATCGAGCCGGCGCAATGCAGCTGCAAGCGCGACATATGGCACGACGTCTTCGGCGAGATGGGCGATGGCGCTGTATGGCTTGCCGTCCCGGACCGGCGGACCATCGGGGCGGCGCGGCGCGTTCATGAGAACGGCGGTTCGGTTGTCCGATGCAAGCCGTTCAAAGATGCGCGTCGAAGCGTCGCCTTGCATGCGCCGTCGTTGCACTTCGCCGAAATCGGCCTCGTTAAGGAAGGTGCGCACCAAAGAGACGCGTTCGGCGCGCGGCGCAAATGCGCCATAACCGGTGTAGCGGACGTGGCGAATATTGGGGTCGAGGCCGGGTGCCAGCGTGAAAGCGATGTCAAGGCGATCTGGAGGCAGCGATCCGCCGGCCCGATCCGGCCATTCCATCAGAACGACAGCGCCCTCCGGCAGATCCTCGAAACCGAGTTCGGCGAGCTCGGCCGCGCTAGTCAGCCGATAGAGGTCGGCATGAACGACGCCAAAGCGCGGCAGTCCGTAGATTTGCACCAAAGTAAAAGTCGGGCTGGGCACTTCGATGGTTTCGTTGCCGGCGAGATGGCGAATGAGGGCGCGCGCGAAAGTAGTTTTGCCGGCGCCGAGGTCGCCGGATAGCGTTATGAGATCGCCAGGTTCGAGCGCGCCGGCGATATCGGTGGCAAAGCGGCGCGTCGCCTCCTCGTCCGGCAAGGTCACGCTAAAGCTTGCGCCGCCCGGCGCCGTCAGAAGCATCTGGGTTTCGCTACTCTGCCGCGGTCAGGTTGGCGGTTTCGGCGAGAGGAAAGGTACATGTGACGGTGGTGCCTTGTCCCACGGCAGAATCGATCGTCACCTTGCCGCCGTGTAATTCTACGAACGAACGGACCAGGGAAAGACCGATTCCGGGGCCGCGATGCTGCGAGCCGAGCGCGTGGGTTTCGAACCAGTCGAACACCTTTTTCAGCATATCCGGCGGGATACCGGGACCCGTATCGGTCACCGCGAAAACAACTGCATCGGAGTGGCGTTCCGCACGCAGCGTGACAATCGAACCGGGTGGAGAAAAGCTCAAGGCGTTCGCCAGAAGATTGAAGAGAATCTGGCGCAACCGCAGCTTGTCGGCAATAAAGCTGCCGATGTTTCTCGGCGCGCTGATGTCGAGCGTGACGCCGCCGCTCACCATGCGATCTTGCACGCCCTCGGCGGCCGCCATCATTGTCTCGCGAATATCGACCGAACTTAGATCAAGCTGCATACGGCCGGCGTCGATTGTCGCCAGATCGAGGATATTGTTGATCAAGGCCAATAGCGTGTTGGTGGAAACGGTAATGTAGTCGAGATATTCGCGCTGCTTTTCGGTCAACGGACCGGTTCCCGGATCGCCGAGCAAATGAACGAAGCCGATAATATTAGTGAGCGGCGAGCGTAACTCGTAGGAGACGTGATGGACGAAATCGACTTTGATCTTGTCGGCGTCTTCCAGCGCTTCATTGCGCTCGCGCAGCGCGCGCTCGACGTTGACTGAATCGCTGACATCGTGAAACGTCACCAAAGTCGCGCCGTCGGGAAGCGGCACGCTTGCGCAATCAATGACGCTGCCGTCGCGCCGTTCGATGCGGCCCAGCGTCGCCTCGCGGCTGTCGATCGCCGTGACCGCATCGCGCAAGGCGCGCCAAGCCACCGCATCGCCGTGTAGGGGCTGGCACAATGTAGAGATTTTCTCGATGTGCGGCCGATCGGCCAACGAACGCGAGGACAGCCGCCACATCCGCTCGAAGGCCGCGTTGTGCAAGCGCAGTCGCCCGTCGCTGCCGAATACGGCGACGCCCTCGGCGAGCTTGTCGAGCGTCTCCCCCTGAATACGGATCAATTCCTCAAAACGGCGTTCGAGATCGAGCCGCTCGGTTACATCGTGAAACAAATAAGTCACGCCGCCGTCGGGATTGGGCGTGGTAACCACCCGCAAGGTTCGCCCGTCCGGCAGATGCCACGTATGGTCTTTGGGCTCGGCGGTGCGATAGGCGTCATGTAGGTCCGACTTCCATTGTCGGAAGTTCTGCTCCTCAGGTAGCTTGCGCGCAGCGCGCAACGTTTCCAGCACGGCAGAGTCGGTGGGCCGCTGATCGAGGAAGGCGACCTCAAGACTCCATAAGGTCCGGTAGGCGTCGTTGTAGAAGGTCAGCCGCTGGCCGGCGTCGAACATCGCCACGCCCGTAGATAGCTGATCGAGGGTGCGGCGATGCGCGTCGGCCAATCGCGTCAGCGCACTGCGCATGGTTTCGGCTTCGGTCGCGTCCACGACGATGCCGGCGCTACCGGACTGTGTTTCGAAATCGAGTACTTCGAAGGTGCGCTGCGCTCCGCCGACCGCCGCCCGAAGCCGGCCGGCATATGCTCCAGCGGCGAGCCGGGCCTGCGCGATGCTCATACGCGCGGCGGCGTCGAGGAGTTCCAAACGCCGGTCGACCGCCTCGGCGGCGCTCTTGGCTTCTACGGCGCGCGCATAGGCCGGATTGACGAAGGTCAGCCGGCCATCGGCATTGCGCGTCCAGACCGGCGACGGCAGCGTCTCGACCACGGCCCGCAGCGATCCAGCTTCCACCGAGAGCTTCTCGTAGCGCTCAAGCAACTCGACGACTTCGCGCTTGATTCCGCCGGCCTCTTTGAGGCGGAGCACGGCGTGCCCGCCCACGGCACGGCCCTGCGCCTCGATCGGATGGCCGCCCAGCGTACTGAGCGTCATCGAAAACGGTTCGCCGCGGGCGCGCAGCGCTCCCACGGCGCGCTCCATGACAGCAGCCTTGCCGGCTTCGAGCCAGCCGCCGAATACCAGAAGCTGTTGCGGCCCGGACAGGCCGATTATCGCGGGATCGCCCGCTATACTGGGCTCCTCGGAGCCCGCCGGCCAATCGATCAGGATCTGCGGTTCGGACAGCAAAAGGGCATTAGCGCGATAGATCTCTTCCCGCAGTCTCGTATTCTGGTCGCGTGCCCAGGCCTCAACTCGCGCCAGGCGTCCGCGCGCTCGCACGAGCATGATCGCCGTTACTACAGCAAATAAGACGACTCCGGTCGTGAGCGCCAGAAAAGCGATTTCGTGCTGGGCGATACCGCGATGCGCATCAAGCATCAGCTCGTGCAGCGCCAGAGCGGGTTGTTCAACCGCACCGGCCGGCGACGATGCCATCGCACCGATCGCGCCTGCCAATCGGCCAATTACTCGCCGGCGCCGCTGCGCGCAGCGCCAGCTCCTCCGGATCCTGTCCGGCATGCCCCTTTGCCTCTGCCGGCCTCAACCGCGATCCCGCCGGCCATTCCGCCGCGAGCGAGCCCGCGAATCGTGCAACTTTACTCTCAAGGGGAATCGCGCCGAAAGAGTCCAGATCGTGAACGGGGCTTAGGCGGGGCTGGGCGGGGACGGACGCTCTTAGCCCCGCGCCCCGGCGGTGCGCGGTGCGGGCGGTTGCTCATTAAGCGCCTGCGCATCGCGGACCATGTCTTCGACATTGATGCGGGACAGGGCCACGCCGAATTCGCGCTCCGCGTTGGCCATGGCCGGCAGCACGACTCTTTGTACGAGATCGGAGCCGCCGTGCGGCTCGTCGCCATCCTCGACCGTGCCGGCGGCACGCAGAATGTCATTGGCCGTCACGCGGCGACGGTCGCGCGCAAGTTCATAACCGCCCCGCGGTCCGCGAATGCCTTTCAAAATTCCGCAGCGAACCAGCGCTTGCAACACGGGTTCCAAATGCCGGGGTGGCAATCCGTGGCGTGCAGCAAGTGTCTTCGCTGAGATCGGCTGTCCACGGTCCTGCATCGCCACGTCAATGACTGCAGCGACGGCGAGGACTGCTTTACGCGGCAACAGGGGCATGGAACGGAGGAAACGTTATTTGATGCGAATTGGTTCGATGCTCACGGTAATAATGTCGCGATCCGCATCGTCGCACCGCGAACTTTTATTTAGTCCGCTTTACCGGGTCGGTCGCTGTTGCCATGCCGGTCGAGCCAAAACCGCCGGCTTCGCGTCCAGTCTCGTCCAGACTGGACGATTCGACGATCTTGGCCTGTTGTATCGGGGCAACGACCATTTGGGCGATGCGAGTTCCACGCCGAATCTCGAAACTTTCGGTGCCGAGATTTACAAGAATGACCTGTATTTCTCCCCGATAATCGGCATCGACGGTTCCCGGCGAGTTCAAGACTGTAACCCCGTGGCGAATTGCAATCCCCGACCGCGGGCGGATCTGACCCTCATGTCCGTGCGGTAAAGCTACGGCGATGCCGGTCGGAATAATGACGCGCCCGCCCGGCGCGATCGTGACCGGGGCGTCGGCAGGGATCGCGGCAAATAGATCGAGCCCGGCCGCATGCGCGCTTTGATAGGCCGGCAGTGGCAGGTCGGCGGCATGCGGCATACGGACGATGCGAAGCTCAGCGCTCACGGTTTGGCTCCAGCGAGCACGGCGGCAATCCGTTCGACCAAAAGGTGGGCGACGCGATCTTTCGCTTGCGGTGGCCACGATTCGACGCCGCTCGCCGTGACCAGATGAACGGTATTGGAGTCACCGCCCATAACCCCGCTCTCCGATGAAACGTCATTTGCGACGATCCAGTCGCAGCCTTTCTGCGTCAGCTTTGCCTGCGCATTGGCGACCACGTCGTCGGTTTCCGCAGCAAAGCCGATAACAAGGTGAGGGCGCGCGGTTTTGCGGTGCGCGACGCTGGCGAGGATATCGGGGTTTTCCGTTAGCTTAAGCGATGGCGTCCCGCCGGTCCGTTTCTTGATCTTGCTCGCGCTCGGGTTTTCGGCGCGCCAGTCGGCCACGGCGGCAGCAAATATCGCAACGTCCGTAGGCAGAGCTGTTTCGACCGCTTCGAACATTTGCCGTGCCGTCTCCACTCTGACGACGGTCACTCCGGGCGGATCAGGCAAACTAACCGGACCGCTGACCAATATCACCTCGCCGCCTGCGGCGGCCGCCGCCGCCGCAATGGCATGGCCCTGTTTGCCGGACGACCGGTTGGCGATGAAACGCACCGGGTCGATCGGTTCATGGGTTGGCCCCGAGGTCACGACAATACGTTTGCCGGCGAGCGCGGCGCCTCGTAGCAACAGTCCCTCGACAGCGGCGACGATCTCGGGCGGCTCGACCATCCGTCCCAATCCGGCTTCGCCGCGCTCGGCCATCTCGCCGAAATTCGGGCCGACGACGCCAACGCCATCGGCGGCAAGTTGCGCCAGATTGCGAGCGGTTGCTTTTGCCGCCCACATTTGCGGGTTCATCGCCGGTGCGATTAGGATCGGCTTATCGGTCGCTAAGAGGACGGCGGTGGCAAGATCGTCGGCGTGACCTCCCGCCATCTTTGCCACCAGGTCGGCGGTTGCCGGCGCGACGACAATAAGATCGGCCTCGCGGGCGAGACGGATATGACCGATATCGAATTCACTTTGCGGATCGAACAGCTCGGTAAGTGCGGGCTCGCCGCTTAAGGCACCGACCGCAAGCGGCGTGACAAAATGCCGAGCCGCAGGCGTAAGGATGCAGCGCAGCTGTGCGCCGCGCTCCTGCAAGCGCCGAATTAGTTCGAGTGACTTATACGCGGCGATGCCGCCCCCGATGATCAGCACGACGCGTGGGCCTTCTGCCGCAGCGCGACCGGATGCTTGAGCTTTCGGCTGTGCGGCAGACGCCAACCGCTCGCCAGCGCCACGGTCAGCTTGTGCTGCCGCCTCACGGAGGATCACGCGCACCTCGTCCTCCATGGAGCGGCCGTGGCGGGCAGCGCGCAGACGCAACAGGGTTTTGAGCTTATCGTCGAGTTGGCGGACGGTCAGGCTGGCCAAAGTTTTTTCCCCTGCATCCGCCGAATCTTACCTCCATTGTGATTGCATTGCAATCGATGCAATCACCGGCGGAATATGAGCCACAAAAGCAGGGCCGCGATGATCCATAGCGCGGCGATCATCCAACGCCCACGCCGGGCTTCGGTCTTGTCGAGTTCGGCGATGGTCTGCGGCGACAGGACGAGCCCGTCGCGGGTAATTTCATCAAGCTGGTCGAGGACGCGGGCACCGCGGGTCAAGAGGCCCGGTGCGTTGCCAACGAAGCGCCCAACCTCGGCGACGCCGAGCGCGGCACCTTCGAGCTTACCGGCGGCGCCGAGATGGCGCTCCATCCATTCGCGCACGACCGGCTCCGCCGTGCGCCACATGTCGAGCTTGGGATCGAGACTGCGCGCTACGCCTTCGACTACCACCATCGTTTTTTGCAGCAACAGCAGCTCCGGCCGCGTGCGCATATCAAACAGTCCGGTAACTTCGAACAGCAACGCCAGAAGCCGCGCCATCGAGATATCTTCGGCAGTGCGGTTATGAATAGGCTCGCCGATGGCGCGGATCGCCTGCGCGAAGTCTTCGATCGAGTGCCGCGGCGGTACGTAGCCGGCTTCGAAATGAACTTCCGCCGTGCGGTAATAATCGCGGGTGATGAAGCCGTGCAGGATTTCGGCGAGGAACAGCCTTTCCTTCAGGCCAAGTCGTCCCATGATTCCGAAGTCGACCGCAATCAGCCGAGCTTCGTCATCGACGAACAGGTTGCCGGGATGCATGTCGGCATGAAAGAAGCCGTCGCGAAGTGCATGACGAAGGAAGGTCTGAATGAGCGCCTTGGCAAGCAGCGGCAAGTCAAAGCCTTTGACTTGCAGCCGCGCCCGATCCGACAATGGCGTGGCGTCGATCCATTCCAGCGTCAGCACTTCCTTGCTGGTGCGGTCCCAATCGACTGCCGGGACGCGAAAGTCGGGATCGGCCTTGGTGTTCTCCGCCATCTCCGAAAGCGCCGCCGCTTCCAGGCGAAAATCCATCTCGACCATCACCGTGCGGCGCAACGTGTCGACGACCTCGACCAGGCGCAGCCGCCGTGCTTCGGCGGAAACATTTTCGGCGTGCGCGGCGGCGAAAGTGAATGCGGCCAAATCGGCGTGGAATCGCCGCTCAACGCCGGGCCGCAAAATCTTTACCGCGACCGGCCGCTGCCCGTTGGCAGTGGCAACGCTGGCCCGGTGGACCTGGGCGATCGAGGCCGCGGCAACCGGCGGACCGAAGCTTGCGAACAGCGTTTCAATCGGCTTGTCGAATGAGGCGATGACGGCCGCTTCGGCTTCGGCTTGACCGAACGGCGGCATGCGATCCTGCAAGCTTTCGAGGTCACGTGCCAGCGCGGTGCCGACGACGTCAGGCCGGGTGGCGAGAAATTGCCCCAATTTGACGTAGCTCGGTCCGAGCCGCGTCAGTGCCGCCGACAGTCGGGTTTCGGCCGGGCCGGTCGTGCGCCGCTCCAACAGCCGCGCCATCCGCAACAGCGGCCGCGCGCCGATCGGCGCCATCTTTGGATCGATCACGCCGAAAACACCCTCGCGGGCGAACACGAAACCAGCGCGGCCGAGCCGCAGGAGATGCGCGGGAGTTGAGATCACAAACGCCAGCCGGAATGCAATGTAACGATGCCACCGCTCATCGCTTGGAATGACACCCGGGCAAAACCCGCCGCGCGCAACATAGCGGCGAATGCTTGCGGCTTGGGGAAGCGGCGGATGGATTCGACCAGATAGCGATACGATTCAACGTCGCCCGCCACCATGCGGCCAAGTGCCGGAATGACATTGAATGAATAGAACTCGTAGACCCGATCGAGCGCCGGAACGTCGACGGACGAAAATTCCAGGCAGATGAATCTGCCGCCGATTTTGAGCACCCGATAGGCTTCGGCAAGTGCGCATTCGATGCGCGGTACGTTGCGAATGCCGAATGCGATAGTCGCGGCATCGAAAATGCGCTCGGCGAATGGCAGCGCCTCGGCATTGGCCTCGGTGAAGGTGACCATTTGCTCGCCGCCGCGCAACATCGCTCGCTCACGGCCGACTGCGAGCATGTCTGGATTGATATCGCAGACCGTGACCCGCGTTTGCGTGCCGCCAGCATCGATAATTCGAAAGGCGATGTCGCCGGTGCCGCCGGCAATGTCGATAGCCGAAAACGGCAGCCGTTTCGGCGGGTTGACCGCCGTCACCAGCGCATTCTTCCAGGCGCGGTGCAGCCCGAATGACATCAGGTCGTTCATCAGGTCGTAGCGGCGTGCCACGCTATGAAAAACGTCATCGACCATGCCTTGCTTGCGCTCGAGCGGCACCTCCCGGAAGCCGAAGTAGGTGTGTTCGCGCGGCAGCGGCATAGCCGATGGTCCTTCGCCGTCACGACCATAGCG
>DASZCJ010000364.1:0-11997 GCA_035943155.1 Xanthobacteraceae bacterium
TCACGCGCCGGATTGAATCCGAGCACGCGCACGTCGCCTTCGGAAATCTCGGTCAGCCCCAACATCATCAAGATCGTCGTGGTTTTGCCCGCGCCGTTGGGACCCAACAGACCGAAAATTTCGCCGCGTCCGACGCTAAACGAAATGTGGTCGACGGCGACCGCCGCACCATAGGTTTTGGTGAGGCCGTGGGCCTCAATGACGGCGTCGGCAATCATCGGCGGCCGAACCTTGCAACCGCACCAACCATCACCAACAGCGCGACACCGATAATGCCGACACCGGCGATTCCCCACATCGTTGACGTCGTGACCGTGACGCGGAAGTTGGTCGAAGCCGACTCGCCGCGCGCGGACGCACGGACGGTCGTTACATAATCGCCGGCGATGGCCTTTTCCGTTGGCGTGATCAACGCCTGCACTTCCTTGTTGTCGTTCGGAGCAATGCGGTCGACGGTTTTGGGATCGAAGGTGATTTTCCAACCGCTCGGCGCCGATCCGGTCAGCTGAATATCGTCCGCAGGAGCCGTGCCGATATTGGTGACGATGACCGGGACCGTGCTCTCCTTGCCGGCGGAGGCGCGCGTAGACACGAGACCCTCCCGGCCGCTGATTTCGAGCTTCGGCTGACCGGTGATGGTCATCGCCAGGTCGGCGGTCGCCGAGGCGTCTTCGGCGCCCACCCGTGCGACGATCTTATAATCACCCGCTGCCGCGGTATTCGGCGGCGTGACTTTAAGCTTCACGTCCTTGCTCTGGCCGGCATCGACCGGGACCGCTTTAAGTTCTTGCGTGCCATATTGCTCGGTAAACGAGGTATCGAAATTTTGCGGCGCCTGCGCCGACAGACTCACCGTGAGTTTTTTGCCGCTGTCATTCTTGATGCCGAGTTGATATTCGAAACTCGATTTGGACGTGCCGCGCAAATCCGGCAGCTGCGGCGTCAGCGTGAGCTTGGCGGGGAGGTCCTTCGCCAGCGTCACGTTGATCGGCAATTGCAAATTCGTGGCGTTGCCTTGCGCTGCGACGGTAATAGTTTGCGTCCCCATCGCCGCGTTTTTCGGCACGTCGAGGCGCAACGAAAGTGAAACGCTGGAATTCGCCGCCGGCATAGCGGCCGCCACCGGCTGGCCACCGCCGAGCAGGGTCGCGGTCCAACCGGTGGGCACGCCAGTGACGGAGAGCCCCAGGCGTTCCGGCGTCATGTCATAGTTCTGTAACCTGAGACTTATCGTCGAGGTTTCGCCAGGACGCAGCGTCACTGCAGGGTAGTCGCTCATGAGGAAGATGCCCTTGACGTCTTTGGGGGCCTCCTCGGCCTTTGCGCTCGAACTAAAGGCGCTCAAACGAAAGGCGCTCAAACCAAAGGTATTCGTCAGTGGCCCCATCAAAACAGCAAATGCCGCCGCAACGGCGACGATGAACCCAGATCGCATTGGCATGGCTCCCGTGCAGGCAATTGGATCAGTGCCCTACCCCCTCTCGCCCAGAAGAGCTCGGGCGGGGAACGGGCATTCTCGGCGCAATCGTGACAAAATCATGCAGACGCTGGTCTATTTGACAAGCTCCGTCGAAGAAGTCCTGCGGTAGAGAGACGCAGCTAACGGAAGCCAAAGTCAATGCCCCGCCCGAGAGAGATCAGCGCCGGGATTCTGGCGTTCCGCCGTGAAAAGGAGCTTGAAGTCCTCCTCGCCCATCCGGGAGGGCCGTTCTGGTCAAAAAAGGACGCTGGCGCGTGGACGATTCCTAAGGGCGTGGTTGAGGCCGCAGACGACATTGCCGCCGCAGCGCGACGCGAGTTCACCGAAGAAACTGGTCTTTTCGCCAAGGGCGGCATGCTTGAGCTGACGCCAGTCCGGCAAAAAAGCGGCAAGCTAGTCCACGCATTTGCGCTAGAAGCGGCCTTCGATCTCAGTCGATTCGCCAGCAATACATTTGAATTAGAGTGGCCGCCAAGATCCGGACGACGACAAAGTTTTCCAGAGATCGACCGGATTGCCTATTTTATGCTGCCTGTCGCCAAGCTGAAGATCATCGCATATCAGCTGCCGTTGCTCTGCGAGCTGGAGAAGCGTGTATAGCGTCGATTTCTAATTCAAATGCGCGCGCCACTTGCTCGCTCGCACCTGTTCACTCACGCAACACTTGCGGCCAATCGACCTCATCTTCCGGCAGCACCCAGGATTCACGGCGCGCAGCGTCACGCCATTCATTCCAGGCCGGCAACGCCATCACGGCGCGCATATAGACGCGGGCCGTCGCGCTGACCTCGACTGCGTAGGTGTGAAATCGCCACACGACCGGCGCAAACATCGCGTCGGCGGCGCCGAATTTTCCAAACAGGAATGCACCATCGGTACCGTATTTGTCGCGGCATTCGTTCCAAATGGCATCGATACGCGCGATGTCCTTCGCGGCACCGGCGTCGGTTGCACGAGATTTCACTGGCCGCTTCACGTTCATCGGCAGATGCCGCCGCAACGGCACAAATCCGGCGTGCATCTCGGATGCCACGGCGCGAGCGCGAGCCCGTGCTGCTACATCCTCGGGCCATAATCCCGCGCTGGGAAATTTTTCTGCAAGGTATTCCAGGATTGCCAACGATTCCCAGACGCGCACATCGCCATCGATGAGTACCGGCACGCGTCCGGAACCGCCCAATGCCGTCAGGCGCGTTTTGAAATCGGCAGCATCGAGTGAAATCACCGTTTCGTCGAACGCAATGCCTGCGACTTTCATCGCGATCCATGGCCGAAACGACCAGGACGAATAGTTTTTGTTGCCGATGACAAGATGGAGCGACATGGCTTTGCGAGCCGGACTGCGCAGCGGGCAACTTTCCATCAGACCTAGCAATGATGCAAGTCGATCAAAAAGTGATCAGACCAAAGAGGCGATCAGACCAAAGAGGCGATCAGACCAATCCGGTGACGACCGCGAGAAAAGAGACAAACAGCACGGCGGTTAAGGTGAACATCTCCGTGAGCGCCGTCTCGCCCCATTCACTGATCGCCGGTTTGATTTCAGCTGCGCTTTGCGCTGGCTCGGCAGAAACCGCAGCAGGCATGTCGCTCAACATAAAAATCGACATAGCAAAGAGCCTTTTCCGGAAAACACACAATGCTGGATATTGGGCAGTAGCCATGAAGGATTGGTAAAAAGCGTTGGGCGACGCCGCTGCGAGCGAGCCAGGGCGCCAGGTTCGTTCTCTTCTAGGCTTCGCTGTCGCTTCCGGGCGACTTCGATCGGTTCGAACGGATCGCCTTAAGGCGCGGGGAACAGGACCAAGCTCTTGCCGGTCAACCGGTATGCTGCGAGCCCGAGCCACTCATGAGCGGCATAGTCGGTCATCGCCAGACCCTCGGACAACGACCCAAACAGGCGCGACGCGTCACGTGGACCACTCGTGCGCCAATTGACCGGATAGGCGTCGACAGGAAAACCGGCGGCGCGAAAGGCCGCGATCGCACGCGGCATATGAGACGCCGAGGTTACCAACAGCCAGCGTTCGCCCGGCTTCGGATCGGCAAGGAGGCGCGAAAACACCGCATTTTCTACCGTGTTGCGTGACTGCTCCTCGGCTGTGATGCGGTCATGCGTAACGCCGAGCGCCTCAAACTCCTTCACGGCAAGCGGCGCTTCGAGCGGCTCATTCGGGTCCAACGAACTCGTCCCGCCGGTGAATATGATGCGAGCGCTCGGATAACGGTGCGCCAGTTCGGCGGCAACTGTAATGCGCTCGGCCGCTCCATTCAGCGCGACGACGCCATGCGCCACCGATACGTCAGGTGAAATTGCTCCACCCAGGACGACGATGCCAGTCGGCGTCCCACGCGAGCCATCCCAAGGCGGGAAACGCTGCTCAAGCGGCAGTAACAGGATGCGTCCAAGGGGTGAAAAGCCGACCAACGCAGTCAGCACGAGAGAGGTGACGATTAGCCAACTGGCGAGCTGTCGAAACTGTGTAAACAACATAACAAGGCCGGCCAGTCCGATCGCTATGATCAGATTTGACGGCACGACAAAATAGCCGAGCGTTTTTGAAAGAATAAAGAACACTTACTGCTCCGGTTTCACGCGCTCAAACAGGACGATCGCTGTCGCCGCCACGCGTGAAGCAGATGTGCGCGAAGCAGGCATGCATGAACCAAGCACGCGCGAAAATGCTCCGCTTATTCGCGCGTCTTGCGCCAGGCCGCATAGCGCGCTTTGGCGTCCTCGTTCGGCGGATAAAGCCCTGGCAGTTTCACTCCCTTCTCTACCTCGCCGAATACCCAGCTTTCATAAAGTTCATGTTCGGCGCCTTCATGCGCGACGAATTCGAGCAAATTCTGCGGAATGACCACCGCGCCATCGTCGTCCAACACCATCACGTCTCCGGGAAAAACGGCGCAGCCACCGCAACCGATCGGCTGCTGCCAACCGACGAACGTCAGTCCATTGACGGACGCAGGTGCAGCGACACCCGCACACCAAACCGAGAGGCCGCTCGCCAATACCCCGGTCAAATCGCGCATTACGCCATCGGTGACGAGGGCCGCGACACTGCGCTTCTTCATGCGCGCGCAAAGAATATCGCCGAAGATGCCGGCGCTCGGCACGCCCATAGCATCAGCGACCGCGATCACACCTTCCGGCATGTCTTCGATTGCCGCTCGCGTCGAAATCGGGCTCGCCCAGCTTTCCGGCGTCGCCAGATCTTCCCGCACCGGCACAAAGCGCAGTGTGAACGCCGGCCCAATGATCCGCTCGCCACCGGGTACGAGCGGTTTCGGCCCATTCATCCAGCAACGGCGAATTCCTTTCTTCAACAGCATCGTGGTGATGGTGGCGGTCGTCACCTTGCGCAGAATGTCAAACAAAGCAGTACTCATGTCAGTCCCCTGTCACCCTCATGCCGGCATAATGCCCAGGCGTTCGTCGCGGCGGCGCAGCCACGCCACGAGCGGTATCGACAGCAGCACCATCCAGGCCTTCCCCACGACTTGCCCGGTCAAAAAATCAAGCGAGCCAAAAGCGAGCCATAAGAACACAATCGAGTCGACCACCAAGCCGGCGCAGCTTGAAGCGATAACGGCCGCCACCAACCGCCGCCGCGCCAACGGCGTGTAAACCGCAAGGTCGGCCAATTCCGAGAGCAGAAAGGCGGTCGCCGATGCGACCACCAATGAGGCGGGGGCGTATAGCGCCGATAAGCCGCTGCCGACGAGAACCGCCAATGCCGATATCGCGGTACCCAATCGCCGCTGCACCAAGTCGCGCAAAACCAATGCGATCCCGACCATTGTTACGCCCGAAGGGGCCATCAAGCCCGGAGCGACCGGCACGAGACATGGTCCCTGCGGCACGCAGGTGATCCCGACGTGCCCGATCAACCAATTTGCCGCGGGAATCGTGAGTGCAAAAAGTACCAGAAACAAAATGCCTTCCCGTGTGCGCTGGCGCTCCGGATTTATCATGCGGCCTTCCATTTTGCATAACCGGACGCGCGCAAACGGCACGCCGGGCATTCGCCGCAGCCAAAACCCCAATCGTGGCGATGGCCGCGGTCACCGAGATAGCAGGTGTGAGTCTCGGCGAGAAGAATGTCGACCAGGGCGGCGCCACAAATTTGCTGGGCGAGCGCGAAAGTCGCCGCCTTATCGATCCACATCAGCGGGGTATGGATGACGAATTGCCGATCGGTACCGAGCGTCAAAGCGAGCTGCATCGCCTTGACCGTGTCGTCGCGGCAATCCGGGTAGCCGGAAAAATCGGTTTCGCACATACCGGCTACGAGATGATGGATGTTACGCCGGTAGGCGACGGCGCCGGCGAAAGCAAAGAACACCAAATTGCGTCCAGGAACGAAAGTGGTTGGCAGGCCCGATTTGTTGATCTCGATCTCGGTCTCGCGGGTGAGCGCTGTATCTGAAATCTCGGCAAGCGCATCGAGGCGCACGACGTGGTCGTCGCCGAGCCGCGTCCGCCACTCTTGCGAATGCGCCGCCAGAGCCGATCGAATGCGCGGCCGGACCTCAAGTTCGATGGCGTGACGCTGGCCGTAAGCAAAACCGATTGTCTCCACTCGGGCAAATCGCTCAAGCGCCCAAGCGAGGCAGACGGTCGAATCCTGACCTCCCGAAAATAGGATGAGCGCGCTGTCCAACAAATCCAATGCGCCTATCCCTTAAGCCAGACGCCGATCCGTTCGACAGCTTCACGCATCTCATCAGTCGAGCCGGCGTAGCATAGTCGTAGGAAGTTTTTGCCGTGGATTGGATCGAAATCAACGCCCGGCGTTGCCGCTACGCCGGCCTCTTCGAGCATGCGCGTGGCGAACTCAAAGCTATCGCCCGAGAAGCGCGATATATCGGCATAGAGGTAGAACGCGCCGTCGACCGGCAGGAAGGTGTCGAGGCTCGCCCGCGGCAGCCCGTCCAACAGAATGCGCCGATTTTCTTCGTAGCCATGCTTTATGTTTTCCAGCTCGTCACGTCCATCGAATGCCGCTTGGGCGGCGATCTGCGAAAGCGTTGGAACTGATATGGCGAAGTTCTGCTGCAGGCGCTCAACGGCCCGAAGCAGCGATTGCGGGACGACCATCCAACCGATCCGCCAACCCGTCATGCAGAAATACTTGGAAAAGGAATTGATGACGATGGCATTTGCGGACAACGGGACTGCGCTCTGCGCCGCGAAAGCGTAATCGAGACCGTGATAGATCTCGTCCGAGATCACGATAATTCCCGCATCCTCGGCAAATCGGATCAGATCGGCGAGCGCCGCCGCGGTCATCATGGTCCCGGTCGGATTGGCCGGAGAGCCGATCACAACACCCTTGAGCGGCAGGGTGCGATGGTGTGCCATTAACATTTCCCCGGTCATCGCCCAGCGCGTGCCTGCATTGGTTTCAACCAGGACCGGCTCGCATCCGAGCGCACTGAGGATGTGGCGATAGGGCGGATAACCCGGGACCGAGACGGCGACACGGTCGCCGGGCTCGAAGGCGGCGAGAAACGCCAGCATGAAGCCCGCGGATGAGCCGGTAGTGACAACGACGCGCTCGGCATCGAGCGCGATGTCATGCCATTGCGAATAGGCCTGCGCGATACGCCGCCGCAACGACGGCATGCCGAGGGCCTCGGTATAGCCGTGCGGACCCGCCGCAAGGGCAGCACGCACCGCCGCAATTGAGCTGGCTGGCGCGCCGGCCGCCGGCTGGCCGACCTCCATATGCACTATGCGGCGGCCTTGCGCCTCAAGGCGCGCCGCCGCGGCCATGACATCCATGACCATAAACGGCGGGACGCCGCTGCGGGCGGAAGGTTGCAGCAAGCTTTTTGCCCGTTCCAGCATGAGGCGTCGTTAATTCCTTGTTTGGATGATCGGTTTTGCCATCCGCCCCGCTGATGCCGTATTCGGCGGGTCTGGTGCGCCCTCGTTGTGATCACAACAGCGTTGTGTTGACCCTAAGCCGATCGGTCCATAATTTGCCGCGGACCGATGGATCAACAGCCTCACATGATGATTGCTGGATCTCCTAGCAAGACGAGGCCCCCGAGGCCAGCTACGCGCGCTATTGCCGCGCTGACCGCCGCCGCGCTCGCACTGGCGAACTTTCCGGCGCGGTCACAGACCGGCGCCAATGCCGGCATCCCGATGATTCGCGATGCCGAAATAGAGCAACTCTTGCGCGACTACACGGCACCGATTTTTCGCGCCGCCGGGCTGACGGATCAGAACGTCCGTGTCGTTATTATCGACGACAAAAGCTTCAACGCCTTTGTCATGGACGCGCACCGCATTTTCGTCAATGTGGGCGCGCTAATGCAGTCGACCACGCCTAATCAGACGATCGGCGTGCTGGCGCACGAGTCCGGTCACATTGTCGGCGGGCATCTTTCAAAAATTCGCCAAGAGCTAGCGAACGTGCAGACCGCCGCGCTTATCGGCATGCTGCTCGGGGTCGGTGCGATAGCCGCCGGCGCGCGTTCTGGCAGTGCCGACGCGGGTAATATCGGCATTGCCGCGATAAGCGCACCGCAAGCTCTTGGTGTAAACAGACTGCTTGCCTATCAGCGCGCCCAGGAGGAATCGGCTGACCGCGCCGGCGTTCGTTTCCTGACGATGACCGGTCAATCCGCCAAGGGCATGTACGACACGTTCAAGCATTTTGCCGATGAATTGATTTTCTCGGCGCAGGGTGCAAACCCTTATTTTCAGAACCATCCCATGCCCCAAGAGCGCATGGCGGCGCTCACCGAATTGGTGAAAACTCCTTACTGGGCCAAGAAGGATCCGCCGGAGCTACAATTCCGTCATGATATGATGCGGGCCAAGCTCTTCGGCTTCACTGAGCGCCCTGCCACCGTCATGGCGCATTATCCAACGGCCGATACGAGCCTACCCGCACGTTATGCCCGAGCCATTTCGGCATATCGCTTCGGCGACCCGCGCAGCGCGATTGCCCAGATCGACGGCTTGCTGCAAGCGATGCCGAACAATCCCTATCTTTATGAGCTGAAAGGCCAGGCATTGCTTGAGGGGGGCCACCCCGCGGATGCAATCGCGCCATTGCGCCGCGCTGTGCAGCTTGCTCCTAGCCCTGCTTTAATTCAGATCCTGCTAGCGCAAGCGCTGGTCGCAACGAACGATACCAAATCGGCAGATGAGGCTATTTCACTTTTACATACCGCAACCATGAAGGAGCCTGAGGTTGCCGACGCCTATACGACGCTGGCAATGGCCTATGCCCGCAAGAGCGATCTCGCCGACGCCGATCTTGCTTCCGCGCAGGCCGCCTTCGCGCGCGGCGACAACAAAACCGCCCGCGAACTCGCCGACCGCGCCAAGCAGCGTTTTCCAATCGGATCGCCGGGTTGGGTGCGTGCAGACGACATCGTTGCGTTCAACAAGAACCACAAGCAGAATCCGCTTCGCGTAGGTCAATAAAGGAACAATCAATGACTTGGAATATCCGCGTCGTTGCGATCTTGGCAGCCATGTTGCTGGCGCCAATTGCGCTTGCGCAAAATCGCGTGGCGCAAACAAATGCGGTGCAGGCTCCTGCGGCAGCGACGGCGCCGCAGGAATTTTCTTCTGCCCAAACGCATGAGATTGAAACCATCGTCAAGAACTACCTCGTTCAACATCCTGAAGTTTTACAGGAGGCGATGGAGGCGCTGGACAAGCGGCAAAAAGAAACCGACGCGGACAAAGCCCGTGTGACGATAAAAGATAACAAAACAACCATATTCAATTCGAGCCACCAGGTCGTGCTGGGCAATCCGCAAGGAAATGTCACGATGGTGGAGTTCTTCGACTATAACTGCGCTTTCTGTAAGCGCGCATTGCCGGATATGCTCGATCTGATAAAGAGCGATCCCGATCTCAAATTCGTCCTTAAGGAGTTTCCAGTACTGGGTCCCGGTTCGCTTGAAGCGGCGCATGTCGCAGTTGCTGCACGCATGCAGGATTCTTCCGGAAAAAAATACATGGAATTCCACCAGAAGCTGCTTGGCGCGCGTGGTCCTGCCGACAAAGTACATGCGCTTGCCGTCGCCAAGGATGTCGGCTTCGACGTGGCGCGGCTCGAAAAGGATATGAATAGCGATGAAGTAAAGACCACGATCGAGGAGAATATGAAACTGGCCGATGTCCTGGGCGTCAATGGCACGCCGAGCTACGTCGTTGGCGATGAAGTCGTGGTCGGAGCCGTCGGTGTGGACGAATTGCGAGCGAAGATTAAAAACGAACGGAAACACTAGGCTCCACTGCCGGTGACGGCGCGACGGTTAGATGACCGGCGACCGCGGCGGCTGATCCCGCTTCCCCTTTTCAGGGGCGTTCCGTATAACGAGCCAACGCGTGACACTGGTCCCGCGACAACAGTCGGCTCAGCGCGCATATGGCCAAAACCGTCTATATCCTCAACGGACCCAATCTCAATTTACTCGGCACGCGCGAGCCACATATTTACGGTCGCGCATCGCTCGCCGATGTCGAAAAACTTTGCCGCAGCACGGCGAAGCGGCATGGCCTCGCGATGGTCTTCCAGCAATCCAATCACGAGGGTCAGATCATCGATTGGATCAACGAGGCGCGCGCCAAGAAAGCGGCTGGGCTCATCATAAATCCGGCGGGCCACACGACGACGTCGGTCGCTATTCTTGATGCTTTGCTTGCGATGGAAACGCCCGTCATCGAGGTGCACATCAGTAACGTCCATGCCCGTGAGGAATTTCGCCGGCATTCTTACGTTTCGCGGGCCGCACGAGCTGTGATCTGCGGCTTTGGGATTGCCGGCTACGCTCTTGCTATCACAGGGCTTGCCAACTTGATCGGCGCCAAGGAGTAACGGTGGCGCGTAAATCTGATAGTGCGGCGACACCGCCGATCGATCACGAGGCCATTCGCGAGCTGGCGAAGCTGCTCGATGAAACCGGTCTGACTGAGATCGCATTGGAGCGTGATGGCGTATCAATACGCGTCGCACGCCATTCCGGCGCCGCTATCGGACGCGCGCGGCCTACTGAGCCGGCGCTCGCAGCGCCCGGCGCTATCACCACCATGCCGGTCGCGATCGATCCGGCGCAACACCCTGGCGTGGTCGCCTCGCCAATGGTCGGAACGGCCTATCTCGCGCCCGAACCCAGCGCGCGCCCCTTCGTCGAAGTGGGCGCTTCGGTGAAAACAGGCGAGCCGCTTATGATCATCGAGGCGATGAAGACGATGAATCAGATCCCCGCGCCACGGCCAGGCATCGTGATCCAAATTCTCGTGGAAGACGGCCAGCCGGTGGAATACGGCCAACCCCTCATGATCATTGAATGAGGCGAAGGCCAACACCGGGCAGAGCATGAGCCGCGAGGATGTTCGATAAGATCCTTATTGCCAATCGCGGCGAAATCGCGCTGCGGGTACTGCGGGCCTGCAAGGAGCTGGGCATTGCCACGGTCGCCGTCCACTCGACGGCAGACGAAGACGCCATGCATGTGCGCTTAGCGGACGAAAGCGTCTGCATTGGGCCGCCGCCTGCAAAGGACAGCTATCTCAACATTCCTGCTTTGCTTGCCGCCTGTGAGATTACCGGCGCGGATGCGGTGCATCCGGGTTATGGTTTTCTTTCCGAGAATGCGCGTTTTGCCGAAATTTTAGCCGAGCACAATGTGCATTTCATCGGGCCCCGTCCCGAGCACATTCGACTCATGGGCGACAAGATCGCGGCCAAGCGCGCCGCCAAAGAACTTGGCATTCCAGTCGTTCCGGGCTCCGACGGCGATCTCGGCTCCGAAGCACAGGCTCGACGTCTGGCACGCGAGGTCGGCTATCCTTTGATGCTCAAAGCGGCGGCGGGGGGTGGCGGCCGCGGCATGCGCCTGGTTACCGAAGAGACCGAACTGCTCTCGGCGCTGGCGTCCGCGCGCGCCGAGGCAAAATCGGCTTTCGGCGACGACACGCTCTATCTCGAAAAATATCTCAAGCGGCCGCGTCACATCGAAATTCAAGTTCTCGGCGACGGTAAGGGCGGCGCTATCCATCTCGGTGAGCGAGACTGTTCGCTACAGCGCCGCCACCAAAAAGTCTGGGAGGAAGGCCCCTCGCCTGCCCTCAACGTCGCCGCACGTGACGATATCGGTGAGACCGTCGCCAAAGCCATGCGCGCAATCAAATATCTTGGTGTTGGTACGGTCGAATTTCTGCACGAGAACGGCAAATTTTATTTCATCGAGATGAACACGCGGATTCAGGTAGAGCATCCGGTGACCGAAATGATCACCGATATAGATCTCATCCTGGAGCAGATCCGCGTTGCCGCCGGCGGCGGACTACAACTGACCCAGGACGAGGTTAAATTTCACGGCCACGCGATCGAGTGCAGGATCAATGCCGAAAATCCCGTGTCGTTTCGACCGTCGCCGGGCAAGATCGTACATTACCATCCACCGGGCGGCTTGGGCGTACGCGTCGATTCCGCCGTCTACCACGGCTATATAATTCCGCCGTACTACGATTC
>DASZCJ010000365.1:0-2009 GCA_035943155.1 Xanthobacteraceae bacterium
AGTCGTGCCCTATCAAACCACCGAAGCGGCCGGCACCATCATCATCGATACGTCGCATACTTTTCTTTATCTGACGCTCGGCCATGGCATGGCAATGCGTTACGGGATCGGGGTCGGCCGGCAGGGCTTTACCTGGTCCGGGGTAGAAAAGATTGTCCGCAAGTCTGAATGGCCCGACTGGATTCCGCCGGCCGAAATGGTGGCGCGGCAACCGTATTTGCCGCGCTGGGTCGGTGGCGGACCCGGCAATCCGTTGGGCGCTCGCGCCCTTTATCTCGGCAATACTGCATATCGCATCCACGGTACTAACGATCCGACCAGCATCGGCAAGCACGTTTCGAGCGGCTGCATCAGGTTGCAGAACGCCGACGTCATCGATCTGTACAACCGGGTTGGAATTGGGGCCAAGGTCGTGGTCTTGGCGAACGATCAACGGCGCGTTTCGTTGGACGAAGACAACCGCATGGTGCTGCAGCAAGCGCCAAGCGGCCGGATGACAGCACAGATCCCAGTGCAAGCATCTGAGCGGCGAGACCCATCCCGCAGCGGTTCGGCGAGCCGGAGCGGACTGTCCGGCCTTTATTGATTGCAGGCCTGTTCCGCAGATTGGCGACGATCATGGGCGGTGCGGCGCAAACGCGCCGATGCCCCCTTTTCAACCACGCTGCAAATAACAATCTATTTGGTGAGGTGCCAGAGAGACGTTAACGGCGTAAATTATGGTTGAGGCCATCAAGCGGCCAGAATTCGGTCCGGAACGCCGGCCGGCGCAAGATAAAGCGCAAGAAAACGCGCAAGAAAACGCGCAAGATTTTTTTCCGAACTTCACGACGATTCGCGAGGCGCTTAGGGCTGGGCAAATCGGCATTTGGTCGTGGGACGTTTCGAGCAATGCGGTCAACTTGTCGAACAGCTGTGCGGCGCTCCATGGCGTGCCCGCCGGCGGCTTTGACGGCAGCTATGGCGGCTATCTCAGCACGATTGCGCAAGAGGATCGCGCCAACATTGACGCCGCTCTGCGCGATGCTGTGCGCAATGGCACGGGTTTTCGCGCTCGCTATCGTGCCGCGCAACAAGCCGATTGGGAAGAGCGCTGGATCGAGACCAACAGCACGATCGTTAGGGACGGCGGCGCGGTCAAAGGCCTGCTCGGCCTGTGCTGTGACGTGACCGAGCGTGTCAACCTCGAAACCGAGCTGCGCAACAGAGTCAAACAGCAGGAGGCCCTGGCCCAGCTCGGCGAACGAGCCCTGACCGAGCCGGACCTCGAACGGTTTTTCAACGATGCGGTCAGCACGGTTGCACTCACACTCGCCGTAGACTTCGTCAAAATCCTGGAGCTGTTGCCCGGCGATGCCGAGCTCTTGCTGCGCGCCGGCTTTGGCTGGAAATCCGATCTGCTTGGGTCAATCTTGACCACCACTGCGCCGAATAGCTTGGCGCGCTTCACCTTGGACTCGGGCGTCCCGATCGTGATCGGCGATTTTACCGAGGAGAAAAGATTCAATGTGCCGGCATATTTGAAAGATCACAATTGCAAGAGTGGGTTGAACGTGACCATCGCCGGCCGCGACCGGCGGGCCTACGGCATTCTCGGCGTTTGCACCGCCAAACGACGGAACTTCCGGCCGCAGGATCTCTCTTTTTTGGCGGCGGTCGGCAACCTTTTGGCTGGCGCCATCGCGCGACGCCAGCTCGAGCAGCGCCACGAATTGATGATCCGCGATATGCGGCATCGTTCCGGCAACCTGTTTTCGCAACTGCTGGCGCTATTCTCGCAGACAGCGCGCACCTCCAAAGGCATTCCCGACCTTACCAGCAAATATCAGGCTCGCGTCCTGGCGATGGCGAATGCCCACCGCTTGATCACCGAAGGCGGCTGGAAATCAATCCCGATCATGGAGCTGCTCTACGTCGTGCTCGGACCGTATATCGATCGGGTGTCCTTCGAGGGGCCGAACTTCGATCTCGATCCCGATCCGGTATTTCATTTGAGCGCAGCCCTGCAC
>DASZCJ010000366.1:0-1578 GCA_035943155.1 Xanthobacteraceae bacterium
TCCTAGTTCGCTGTCGGCGGTCGCGGAAAGGGCGAGCGACGATTTGGCTTGAACAAATACCCAGCCGTCCGTGTCAGTTTCGATCAGGATGTCATCTACGGGAGCTTCGGTCTCAAACCGCAGCGATCGAATCTTCGCATCGCCCAACCCAAATCGTTTGAACCTCCCTCGATTTGGTGGACACCGATGCTAGGTTTTCGGGCCAGGAGGAAGGTGTCTGATGAGCGCAACACGCCGGGTATTCCCGGAAGCATTCAAACGGGAAGCGGTCGACCGGGTCGCCAGCAGCGGTTTGCCGGTGGGCAGGGTGGCCGCGGAGCTCGGATTGAACGAGACGGTTCTACGACGCTGGGTGGCCCGGCTCGGCGGTCAGGCGACGGGGTTGGCGAGGCGCCCCATTACGCAAGCGCCGACCCCGTCGCCGGCTGACCTGGCGGCAGAAATTGCCCGCCTGCGACGCGACAACGAACGGCTGCGCATGGAGCGCGATATCCTAAAAAAAGCCGCGCTCATCTTCGGATCGGCCTCCCGATGAAGTTCGGGTTCGTCGATGAGCATCGTTGCTTCTGGCCGGTGCGAGCCATGTGTGCGGCCTTGGAGCTGTCGGTCAGCGGATACTACGCTTGGCGAGCGCGGCCTGAGAGCCGGCGCGCCGCCGACAACCGAGATCTGCTTGAACAGGTTCGACGGATCCACGCCGAGAGCGACGGCACCTACGGCGCGCCGCGGGTTCATGCCGCACTGCGCCGAGGGGGCCGGCGGATTGGCCGCTCACGGATCGAACGGCTGATGCGGCACGCCGGATTGCGCGGGCGGGCGACCCTGCGGTGGCGGCCCAGAACCACCGATAGCCGGCACGCCTACCCGATAGCCCCCAATCGGCTCGGCCGCAATTTCGTGGCGAGCCGGCCCGGCCAGGTCTGGCTCGCCGATCTCACCTACATCCCCACCGGCGAGGGCTGGCTCTACCTCGCCGCCGTGCTCGATCTGCATACGCGCAAGATCGTCGGCTGGTCGATGCGCGAGCGGCTCTACACCGAAATCGCGATCGAGGCGCTCAATTTGGCCATCGAACGGCAGCGGCCGCCGCCGGGGCTGATCCATCACTCCGATCGCGGTGTACAGTACGCCGCCGAGGCATATCGGCTGGCGCTGGCCCGATACGGGATCACCCCATCGATGAGCGGCAAGGGCAATTGCCTGGACAACGCCCCGATGGAGAGCTTCTTTCACACCCTCAAGACCGAACGGGTCCATCACCGGGTCTATGCCACCCGCGCCGAAGCCCGCCGTGACCTGTTCCACTATATTGAAGGTTTCTACAATTCCCGCCGCCTGCATTCCGCTCTGGGTTATCTCAGCCCAGCTCACGCCGAGCGATTGGCGGCCTAACCCCGTCCACTCTTTCGGGGGAGGATCAAGAGCTGGCCTGCGGCTATTCTGAACCATTGAATTGGTGACTTGTCGGTTTATGTGTTTAATAACTGAATGTAATAATGGGTTCCAATGAATCAGTTCACACTGTTTAGTCTGAATGAATGCGGAGACCAGCTCGGCGATGCATTGCTGGTAGATCAG
>DASZCJ010000367.1:0-3214 GCA_035943155.1 Xanthobacteraceae bacterium
AGTTCGCCCTGTCGCCATACGACGCCGGCGTTCTCGTGGCCGAACGCGAGACTGCGGAATATTTTGAAGCGATGGTGGCGGCCGGAGCCGATGCCAAGGCCGCAGCCAATTGGCTGATCAACGAATATTTCGGCCGGCTCAACAAGGAAGGCCTGACAATCACGACCGGTCCGCTAACGCCACAAGCGAATGCCGCGATCCTGCAGATGGTGGCCCAAGAGGTGATTTCGAGCAAAGTCGCGAAGGACGTGCTCAGGATCATTTGGACCGAAGCCGGCGATCCGCGCGACATTGTCGAACGGCGCGGCTTGAAGCAGATGCGTGATGTTGGCGCGCTGGAAAAACTAGTCGATGAGATTGTCGCCAATAACCCGGACAAGGTCGCCGACGCGAAAACCAATCCGAAGGCGATTGGCTGGTTCGTCGGCCAAGTGATGAAAGCCTCTGACGGCAAAGCCAATCCGCAGACCGTCAACGCGCTTCTGAAGAGACGGCTCGAGGTGTGAACCCGAGTGCGCGTGCATGCCGGGCGCTGCGCGGGCGCGAAGTTTCGCCGCGCTCGGCGCGCGGTGAAGTTGCGGCACGAGCCAGAACGAAAAAGATGTTCCGGTGGGGGTAGCAGCGGCGCCGATCGATGGCTCGTTGGCGAATCAGTTGCGCACTGATTCGGCCGTTTTGCGCCGTTTGACCGCGGAAAACGTGCTGCCCAGGCCAAGCGGTGCACAATTTTTTTGCCGCAACAGGAGCCGCCGCCGCGCATCTCATTGAGTACCGGTTAACCATGACGCGCGTGCTGTGCTTGGTGTCGCGTGCGCACACGAGCAAAGTTGCGCGACGCACGAAAACCACGATTTCATCGGCGTTTTTGCGTTTTACGCAAACATTCGCAGAAATTTCCGCAACACGAGAATGCTTGCACGCCGCGCCGCGCTTCGATGCCCGATCACCGATCGATATTGCTGAGGGCGGCGGCACTTACACACAAAATTAAGCGGAGTCACTGTTATTTTTCTCCCGCTGTAGTAATCCGGTTGCAGTGCGGATCGATTCGCGACCGCGCTGCACCGAGATCGCCATCCACACTCAGGCTAGGAGGGCAGCAATGGCGAAGAAGAGAAAAGCGAAGAAAGCGGCAAAGAAGACCACGAAGCGTCGGAAGAAGAAGTAGTCAAAGCCGCAACCGGTCTTCGGCATCACATGTGTCGAAGGTCGCGTCACACGGGCCGGCCGACGTCGAGGCTGATCATCATCTGCCACGACGGGCCGGCTCAGGTGGGCAACGGGGGGCGCCGGCGGGATGCGGGTGCGAGCTTCGTAACTCGGGCTCGCTGAGCGCGAAAGCAAAAAGGGGAGAAACTAAATATTTGAAATCTGCTGGCCTACGCGTCAGCGGTTTCTCCTTCTCAGCCATCTCGCCGAAGCCCTCGGTGTGTTGGCAGTATCCTCCCGAAACTACATCGGCGTCGTGGATCACGGCGCCGTTTTTTTTGTTGGCGGCATGCTGTGTCTCGGTGCGCTCCGGCTGGGAGCGTTTCAGGGCGAACTCCCGGATCGAGCCCCTGTGGTTGCCGCGCCAGCGCTCTTGCGGTTCGCCGCGATCCTGAAAGACTTAATCTCCTTCCATGACGCCAGGAACATTCCATGGTGGCCGCCGTTCGCAAGCCGAGAAAACAAACCAATCGTCGCCGCGGCCGGCAAGGTGCCCGCCGCGCTCAGCCGATCGAGCTTTATTATTGGCCGACGCCAAACGGCTGGAAAATCTCGATCATGCTCGAGGAGTGCGGGCTGCCCTATGTGGTGCGTCCGGTGGATATTTCAAAAGGCGAACAATTCACGCCGCAGTTTCTCGCGATCTCGCCGAACAATCGCATGCCGGCAATCGTCGATCCCGCCGGCCCTAAAGGGCGCCCGATCTCGGTCTTCGAGTCAGGCGCCATCTTGCAATATCTCGGCCGCAAGACGGGCAAATTCTATCCCCAAGACGAGCGCGAGAGGGTCGCCGTCGAGGAATGGCTGTTTTGGCAGATGAGCGGGCTCGGACCGATGGCCGGCCAAGCCGTTCATTTCCGCCGCTACGCTCCGAGCCAGATCGTCTATGCGATTGCCCGCTATACCGACGAGGTCAATCGACTTTACGGGGTGATGAATCTGCGGCTGGCCAATCATGAATTCCTGGCTGCCCGCTATTCGATCGCCGACATCGCCTGCATCGGTTGGGTGCGCCTCGCCGAGCGGCAGGGCCAGGATTTGGCGCAGTTCCCGCACCTCAAGCGTTGGTTCGAAACCGTCCGCGCCCGCGAGGCGGTCAAGCGCGCCTTCGCCATTCGTATTCCGGCGGCCTCGGCAGTGGACATGCGCGATCCGAAGGTGCGCGCGGTGCTGTTCGGACAACGTGCTCGATAAAGCGCCCAGTCAGAAACAGCGGGCCGAGACGCTCGCGACTGCGACGGTCCCAATCAGTTCGCGCGTGTCCAAGTCTGCGTCTTGCAGAGGATGCTGAGGACGCAGCCTTTAAGATCGGCACTATTCGGGCCGGTCAGCGTGAATGAGCCGCTATAGGTTTTGCCGTCGGACGCATTATAGACGTCGCCGGACCATTGGCCGGGCCCACTCGGCTTCATTCCGAGGACGATCGGCACTCCTAACAGCGGCCGACTTTGCTTGCTCGCATCGGCATTGTGTTTATCGGTCTTGGCCCGTCCGGTTGCCGGATCGTTCGGCTCCTTGAGCCATATGAGATTGCCGCACAGCGCGCCGCCGCAATTGACGATCCGTACCTGACTTTCTTTGTCGCCCGTATACCAGGTGCCGACGGCATCGGCGGCGAAGGCCGCCATGCCCGGATTGACGGCAACGAAAACCGCCGCCGCAAGCCACACAGCGGCTGCCGTTTTGCGAACCTTTGTCATCGACCACCTCGCTCTGCTTATCCGGGGGCGGCACCATAATGGAGGCGACCAGAGTTGCCTAGTTTCAGTTCGGCTGCCGCACGCGCGCGCCATATCGCGGCCTGCCCAGCAACAAAATGTCGCCGGAAAGGCGGCCAATAGCGCGCGGTGGATGCCGCACTCGCATCATGGCTGGGGATGAACTGGGCTAAGGCGCAGCGAAGCGTGATTCTTTTTGGTGACTGCCTGAGCGCGTGTGATTGGGATGATCAGCGCCAGCATCGCATTATCGCAAGCTCCCCTTGGCCACCGGGCCGGCACTAGGT
>DASZCJ010000368.1:0-4417 GCA_035943155.1 Xanthobacteraceae bacterium
TGCTCATGAAGACCGAGAGGTTTGCGGGTCACAGCGAAGCGCGGGAAGCCTTGGTGCTTTCTGTGACGAGCGTGACGGCCATTATGCTGACCGCGTATTTGATTTTGCTAATTCTATATTGACCGCGTGCGCATGATGATCTAGCCAATACTGTTGCTGGATTGCTGTGGCGCTTATCGCCGGTCGACTACAACGCCGGGGCTTCCTATGGCGGCATTGGCGTGTTCACGGCACCGCGTGCCTATGCTGGCGATGCTGATGATACGCGCAATCCAGCGCTTGCCTATGGCTCGGAGTATCGGCCCAACGGCCCTGGCAATGGGTCGTTGGTGTGGTGAGGAGGGACTGTCAGATGGGGCATACCGAGACGAGCCGCGCTAAGCTCTTCGATGACAAACGCCTTGAGCACGGCGGGTCCATCCCATTAGCAGACATTCACCGCGTCCAATCCGGTTCGTAATTGAGCCGAGGATCCGGCGGCCGAAAGTGACACCTCCGTGACATCGGCCATGTTTTCAAATTCGCGTTGTCGAGCTTGGATACTTGATCTGAGTCAAATCCAAAGTCGTTGTATTTGGGATTGAATGCATGGGTTTGCGCGAATAGCGGCGTCGCGTGCGCTCTCTCCGTCGCCGCTTTCAGTCGTCGTGCGATGGACCAGATCAACAGTCCTTTCGTCGGAGGTCAGGGCCAATGAGTCCCGTCATCATCACCCTGCTAGTGCTCGTGGGCGTCGGGCTGCTGCTCGCGATCTGGCTCATGGGCATCTACAACGGACTGGTGGTCGCCAGGAACCGCTTCAAGAACGCCTTCGCCCAGATCGACGTGCAGCTTAAACGCCGCTACGAGCTGATTCCGAACCTGGTCGAAGCCGTCAAGGGCTACATGGGCCACGAGAGGGAGACGCTCGACGCCGTCGTCAAGGCCCGCAACAGCGCGATGTCGGCCGAGCAGAAAGTCGCCGCCAACCCCAGCGACCCGGCGGCCATGAGGGAGCTTAACCAGGCCGAGACCCAGCTGGGCGGCACCCTGGGCCGGCTCTTCGCCCTGTCCGAGGCGTACCCGGACCTCAAGGCCAACCAGAACATGCTCGCCCTGCAGGAGGAGCTGACCTCCACCGAGAACAAGATCGGCTTCGCCCGGCAAGCGTTCAACGACGCCGCCACCAATTACAACATCCGGCGCGAGGTCTTCCCGGCCGCCACGGTGGCCGGCATGTTCGGCTTCAAGGAGGCGGCGCTGCTCGAAACCGCAGAGATCGAGCGCGCAGCTACCAAGGTGTCGTTCCAGTAACCCGGACCGCCACCGCTTCTGTTGCTTCTGTGCCCAAAGCCGCTTTGACCATGACCACCAATTTCTTTCAGCAGCAGGATTCGGCCCGACGCAAGACCTTCCAGCTGGTGGTCTATTTCGTCCTGGCGATCCTGGTTTTGATCGCCCTGGTGTACGGGCTGTTGCTGGCGCTCAGCACGGACAGCACCCGCGAGCCGGTGTCCTGGTGGCAGCCGGAGCTGCTCCTGCTCGCGGCGCCGGGGGTGGGCCTTGTGGTCGGCCTTGCCAGCGCGTTCAAGGTGGCCCAGCTCGCTTCCGGCGGCCAAGCCGTCGCCCTGATGATGGGCGGCGAGGAGGTGCCCGGCACGACCACCGACGCGCGGCAGAAGCGGCTGCTCAACGTTGTCGAGGAGATGGCCCTCGCCGCGGGAGTGCCGGTGCCCCCCGTCTATGTTCTGGAAGAGCCCAGCATCAATGCCTTCGCGGCCGGCTACGCCCCGGGCGATGCCGTGGTCGCCGTCTCCCAGGGCTGCCTCAACTATTTGACCCGCGACGAGCTGCAGGGCGTGGTAGCCCACGAGTTCAGCCACATCCTCAACGGCGACATGCGGCTCAACATCCGGCTGATTGGTCTGATCTTCGGGATCATGGCGTTGTCCATCATCGGCCGCATGCTCATGCTCACGTCCGGCGTACGCTCGTCGGGAAGGAATAATTCCCGTGGCGGCCTGGTGCTGCTGGGCCTGGGCGTGTTTGTGCTGGGCCTGGTGGGAGCGTTCTTCGGTCGGCTGATCATGGCGGCGGTGTCTCGACAGCGCGAGTACCTGGCCGACGCCAGCGCCGTCCAGTTCACGCGCAACCCCGACGGCATTGGCGGGGCGCTCAAGAAGATCGGCGGGCTGGCCGAGGGGTCGCGCATCGGTAACCCCCAGGCCGCCGAGATCGGTCACATGTTTTTCGCCAGCGCCTTCGGCGGCGGCCTTGCCGGACTGCTGGCCACCCACCCGCCCCTCGTCGAGCGCATCCGCCGGCTCGATCCCCAGTTCGACGGCCAGTTCTCGGAGGTGCGGCCGATCGGTGTCGATCGGGAAGAACTCGAAGGCCCCCGCCCCGGCCGCGTCCCGCCGTTCGGGGGGATGCCGAGATTACCGGCGCTGCCGCAGGTGCCGCTTCCGGTCTTGGGGTTTGCCAACGAAGCGGCGTCCCGGGTCGGGCACGTCGATCCGGAAGTAATAATGTACGCCGAGGCACTGCACGACGACATGTCCGACGTGCTCCGGGTCGCCGCCCAGGAGCCCTTCAGTGCTCACGCCCTAGTCTACGCCCTTCTACTGGACCCGCGGGCGGACCTGAGGGATCTTCAGCTGAGCCGGCTGAAGGCCGGCGCTGAGCCGCAGGACTTCGCCGAAACCTTGCGGCTCGTCGCCCCTGTCCAGGCCCTGCCGGACACGCACCGACTGCCCCTCCTGGACCTGGCCATGCCAGCTCTGCGGCAGATGTCGCCCCGCCAGCATCGTGCTTTCCGCGCCCAGGTCGAGGTGCTCATGATCGCCGACCAGCAGCTGAGCCTGTTTGAATACGCCCTCCGCTGTGTGCTGGATCGCCATCTCGACGCGCAGTTCCTGCCGCAGCGTCAGACGCGTCCAGTGCACAGCTCGCCGCAAAAACTGGCGCACCCGGTGGCGACAGTGTTGGCGCTATTGGCCTGGGAGGGCCAGCCGGAACCCGACCAGGCCGCCCGGGCTTTCGATACGGGCATGCGCGGTTACATCGGCGGCGACCACACCCACCGCTTGCCGCCCCGCGAGGAATGCTCCCTCGCCGAGTTCGACGCGGCACTGCAAACGCTCAATCAATCCGTCCCGGCCATCAAGCGCCGGGTCGTCGTCGCCTGCACGGCCTGCATCCTGGCGAACCAGCAGGTCACCGTCCGCGAAGCGGAGCTGCTCCGCGCCATTTGCGATATGCTCGACTGCCCGCTACCGCCGCTTGTCGTTGGGGAAGCGGAAGGACCATGG
This sequence comes from Xanthobacteraceae bacterium, assembly GCA_035943155.1. Lineage (GTDB taxonomy): Bacteria > Pseudomonadota > Alphaproteobacteria > Rhizobiales > Xanthobacteraceae > BOG-931. Next base: position 3,291 of record DASZCJ010000368.1, read on the forward strand.
GGATCGCGCTCAGCGATGTCTGCTTCAGAAGCGCGGTAAAAGCCGGACCGAGATCACCAAGCGGCGACGGTCAATGTAAAAGATTTCCTAAAATTAATGTCGGTGACAGGTGTCCGTAATGCCTTCGCACCATTTCCAAAACAGGGCCGCGTCCACGGGGACGGATCGAACCAAGAGCCATGATCACATCGCAAGGATATGGCCTGATCGCGGAGTCGATTGCCGCAGCGTTGCTGATTGTCGCGCTTTCCGGCTTGTTGGTTCAGCGTTCCAAGCCGTGGCTGGTCGGGGTCACGATGGCATTCGTGATACTCACAGCGGCCGCGACGGTGGTCATCGCTTCATCGACTTAGGGGCTCGCAGCAAGATAAATTACGCACCCGGCTGATACGGCCGGGGGATGTGCTGATGTCCGCTTCTGGCACCTCGGAGACATCGCGCGATGTCCGAGTTGAGTCCGCTAACCGGAGTTAAACGGAAGTGACGCGGACATCGTCCGAAGACCGCTGTTGACCCATCTGCGACATGGACCGCGTGGAATTGCTGCCGTGCAATTTGATCCTCAACCCCATTTCGCGGACCGCAAATCCCTGCTGACGGTCCACGAAGGCGCTCCAAAATGTCAACTGCAACGATGGATTACTCGACCTTAATGCCTGCGAACTTGATCACCTTCGCCCATTTTTCGGTTTCATCTGCAATCAGCTTGCCGAACTCGGCTGGTCCCATGACCATCGGGTCGGCGCCCAAGGCCGCAAGCCGAGCCTTGAGGGCAGGATCGGCTAACGCTGCATTGGTCTCGGTGCTGAGCCTCTCAACGATAGCGGACGGCGTGATCTTTGGCGCACAAAGTCCCCACCACGCACTCGTCTCGTAGCCCGATACGAATTCACCTATGGCTGGGATTTCCGGTAGGGCTGCGGAACGCGTCGAGCTCGTTACCCCAATCGCTCGTAATTTACCGTTCCGAATATATTCGATTGTTTCGGGCGTCGAGGCAAACTGAACCTGCACCTGTCCCGCAATCAAATCAACGAGTGCCGGCGCCGCGCCCCGATAAGGCACATGAATCATTTTGATCCCGGTCATCATGTTGAACAGTTCCCCGGACAAATGGGCTCCTGTTC
>DASZCJ010000369.1:0-4088 GCA_035943155.1 Xanthobacteraceae bacterium
CTTCACAGCATCGCTCGGATCTACCACAAGCCAGTCACGCTGATCGCCAGAGTCAACAACCTTTCGATCGACGCCAAAGTGAAAGCCGGCGACCGCATTACCATTCCGGGAATCAAGGAGGCCTCGCAGCCAGCCCCGACGCGGGAAGCCGCTGCGGTTTCGCCACCGACCGGCACACTCGCCATGGCGGAATCCCCGCAAACTGTGCGGATCGCCGAACCGACTGGCTCGTTCACGCCAGACAATGCCGTGAAGACGGCGGAGCCTGCGGGCAGCCTGCCGGGTTTCCGATGGCCGGTGCGCGGACGTGTCATTGCCGCGTTCGGTCCCAAGCCGAATGGCGTGCAGAATGACGGTATCAATCTCGCAGTGCCAGAAGGCACGCCGATCAAAGCAGCGGAGGACGGCGTCGTCGCCTATGCCGGCAGCGAGCTCAAGGGCTACGGCAATCTTGTTCTGGTCCGCCACCCCAACGGTTTCGTCACTGCCTACGCGCATGCCAGCGATATCCTGGTCAAGCGCGGCGAGGCTGTGAAACGCGGGCAGGTGATCGCACATGCCGGTCAGACCGGCAACGTCACCTCGCCGCAACTGCACTTCGAGATCCGCAAGGGCGCGACGCCGGTCGATCCGTCGCAGTATTTGAGTGGGGCGTGAGTGAATGTCAGACGACGGCGGTCAGAGGCGGCAGCTTAGAAATAGGCGGGCTGGCCTCTGACTTCCCACATCCGATCTCCGAGATGTGCGCGCTGTCATCTATCATCTGACATCCGCACGCCCAGCCGTCCCGCCAGATCCTGAACGTATTGCCAGGCCACGCGGCCCGAGCGCGCGCCGCGCGTTGTGGCCCATTCAAGGGCTTCGCGGCGCAGTTCCGCGCCGTCGAACGGCACCCGATAATGCGCGACATATCCTTCGACCATGGCCAGATATTCGTCTTGGCTGCAGCGATGGAATCCGAGCCAAAGTCCAAAACGATCCGACAGCGACACTTTTTCCTCGACCGCCTCGCCGGGATTGATCGCGGTTGAGCGTTCATTCTCCATCATGTCGCGTGCCAACAGATGGCGCCGATTGGAGGTGGCATAGAAGATCACGTTCTCGGGCCGTCCTTCGATGCCGCCTTCGAGCATCGTTTTGAGCGATTTGTAGGAGGTGTCCTCGGCGTCGAAGGAGAGGTCGTCACAGAAGACGATGAAGTGTTGCGGCGCCTTGCGCAAAATACTCATCAGCTCCGGCAGCGACTCGATATCCTCCCGGTGAATTTCAATGAGCTTCAGCCCGGCTGCAGGGTGCGCCTTGCCGGTCGCAGCGTGCGCGGCTTTGACCAGCGAGGACTTGCCCATGCCGCGGGCGCCCCACAGCAGCGCATTGTTGGCCGGCAGGCCGCGGGCAAACCGCTCGGTGTTCTCGACCAATAGATCGCGAACGCGGTCGATGCCCTTTAACAGCGACATGTCGACACGGTTGACGCGGCGAACCGCCGTCAGCCTGCGGCCCTCCGGATGCCATACGAAGGCCTCAGCCGTCGTGAAATCAGGTGCTGCGGGCGCAGCGGGCGCCAAGCGTTCCAGTGCGCCCGCGATGCGGGCAAGAAGCGCGGCGTCGCCGCCGCTCCTATGAGCATCGTCGCCGCCGGCGCGCGCCAGATTTTTAGTTGCTTTCTTGTTTGGGCGTCCAAGACTTAGACGCGCACGAGATTTGGCCATGTTTGCACCGCGTTGCGGCCTTCCCTTAGCGGGGCGGGCAAGCGCGGGCAAGCCAAACGGCCAAAACCTGCCAAGGTGAAAAGAGGGCCTTCCGGCCACGTTGCAATTAGGCCAACGGCGGCTATAGTCCGCGCCGATTTTGCGCGCAAAATCGGCCCTTCGTCCCCGGGCGGCGCGCCTCGTCATGGGTCGTCATGGGGCTCTCGGAGGAAGAATGTTCATTACGCCCGCATTTGCGCAAAGCGGCCTAGGCGGCCTGTTCGGCGGCGATTCGTCGACGATGCTCGTGCAGTTCATGCCGCTGATCCTGATCATCGTGATCATGTATTTTCTGATCCTGCGTCCGCAGCAGCAAAAGGTGAAACAGCACCAAGCGATGATCAAAGCTTTACGCCGCGGCGACACGGTCGTTACCAATGGCGGCCTCGTCGCCAAGGTCACGAAAGTCGTCGACGACGATCAGATCGAGGTCGAGATCGCCGATGGCGTGCGCGTGCGGCAGATGCGCACCATGGTGAGCGACGTGCGCGCCAAAGGCGAGCCGGTGAAGGAAGATAGCGCGGCCTGACTTCGACGTTCGCCGCCGCTGAGACGAAGCTAGCGGCTGCGCAGTAAATAAGGAAAAGACCAGTTCCATGTTGTTCTTCACGCGCTGGAAGGCAGCGGCCATCTTGCTTACGGCTCTCGCGGTGTGCCTTTGCGCGTTACCGAATTTCTTTTCCGACAACGTGATCAGACATTGGCCGAGCTGGGCGCAGCGCCACGTTGTGCTCGGTCTCGACCTGCAGGGTGGTTCGCACCTGTTGCTTGAAGTCGACTCGGCGGCGGTACGCAAGGAGCAGCTGCAAGCGATAAATGACGACGTGCTGCGCGTGCTGCGTCAGGCACGGATTCCATTTACTGGTCGCGCCATCCGTGGCAACAACGTCGAAGTGCACATCACGCGCGATACCGACATCGATTCGGCGCTTTCCAAATTGCGCGAGCTGTCGCAACCGCTATCCGGTTTTGCCGGCAGCACCGGACAGCGCACGATTAACGTCACCGAGAGCGGCGGCACGATTACGCTCAGCCCGACCGAGCCCGCCGTTACCGAGCGTGTGCGTCAGGCGGTCGATCAGTCGATCCAGATCGTCGAGCGCCGGGTCAACGAACTCGGCCTCGTGGAACCGACTATTCAGCGCGAAGGCACCGATCGGATCCTCGTTCAGGTGCCGGGCCTGCAGGATCCGTCACGGCTCAAGGAAATACTCGGCAAAACGGCAAAGCTCGATTTTCGCATGGTGGATGTGTCGATGTCGCCGGAGCAGGCTGAACAGGCGCATCCGGCCGATTCAGAAATCCTCCCCGGTGAAACACCGGGCCAAAAATATCTCATCGAAAAGCGCGTGCTGGTTTCGGGCGGCGATCTGGTCGACGCGCAACCGGGCTTCGATCAGCGTACTAACGAGCCGATCGTCAATTTCCGCTTCAATTCTGCCGGCGCGCGCAAGTTCGCCGAAGTAACGCAGGCCAATGTCGGAAAGCCGTTCGCCATCGTCCTCGACAACAAGGTGATCTCGGCGCCGGTTATTCGCGAGCCAATCCTTGGCGGTTCGGGGCAGATCTCCGGGAATTTCACCGTTCAATCGGCCAATGACCTCGCTATCCTGCTGCGCGCCGGCGCACTGCCGGCGCCGCTCACGATCATCGAAGAACGCACCGTCGGTCCCGGCCTCGGCCAGGATTCGATTAACGCCGGCGAGCACGCTGCCTATGCCGGTGCGGCGCTCGTCATCGTTTTCATGTTCGTCACCTACGGATTATTCGGCTTGTTCGCCAATATCGCGGTTGCGGTGAACGTCGCGATGATTTTCGGCGTGCTGTCGCTGTTGAGCGCTACTCTGACGCTTCCGGGCATTGCCGGTATCGTGCTGACGGTCGGTATTGCGGTGGACTCGAACGTGCTCATTTACGAGCGCATCCGCGAAGAAGTGCGCGCCGGCCGCACTGCCATCAACGCCATCGATGCCGGCTTCTCACGGGCGCTTGCCACTATTCTCGACTCCAACATCACGACCTTCATTGCGGCCGCGGTTTTGTTCTATATCGGCACCGGTCCGGTGCGCGGCTTTGCGGTGACGCTCGGCATCGGCATCATCACCACGTTGTTCACCGCCTTCACCTTGACTCGGCTGATCGTTGCCTACTGGGTGCGGCTGTGGCGGCCTCGCGTCGTACCGATATGAGCATCGCCGCAAGCTGTGGATGGGCCTTTCGGAACGGTTCATGCCCAAAGTAAGAAGCCTCACCTGAAAGAATCGCCGTGCGCCTCCTTCGTATCGTTCCCGATGACACCAAATTCGATTTCATGCGCTTCCGGCGCATCAGTTTCCCTAT
>DASZCJ010000370.1:0-2417 GCA_035943155.1 Xanthobacteraceae bacterium
GCGTAACCCGTACGAGGAGCGCGAACAGTCCAACCACGGCCACGCATCCCATTGCTGCGCCGAACCAGTAGAAGATGGGCTCAGATGCGCGCTTAACGTCCCTACCGCGAAGGTGGATTTTTCCACTTCGCAGACCTTGAATGAGACCCAGGGCAATACCGCACATTAGGGCAAATATTGCCAAAAACCGCAGCGTATTGAGCATCTTAACTCAAATCACGGGGCCGCCGTTTTTCGAGTAGCTCCGTGACGGTTTAGAAACTGGCGGGCGCCCGGCGGGGTTTCCGCCGAGCGCCCTTATACTCACGTCAGCCGGCCTATAAGCCGGGTTCTGGATGGCACGCGAACGCGTTCGCGTACGTGACGGCCATTCCTCTGGGACGCCAGTTGCCTGGCGCCTCAAGCAACCTACCCGGACGGCCGGATCCGGACACAATCCCGAAGCGCGTGCTTACGCACCGCTTCGCGCCGTCCCTATTCGGTCTTGCTCCCGGTGGGGTTTACCGTGCCGCCGACGTTGCCGCCGACGCGGTGCGCTCTTACCGCACCATTTCACCCTTACCGCAGCAAACGCAAACAACCGCGGCGGTATGTTTTCTGTGGCACTGTCCCTGGGTTCGCACCCGCCGGATGTTATCCGGCACCGTTTGTCCGCGGAGCCCGGACTTTCCTCCCCGGCAACCTTTCGGTTTCGCCGGAGCGGCCGTCCGACCGACTGACAGCAACAGGGATGGGGATGTCGAGCTTGCCCGTCAAGTGGCGGGGCCGACAACCGCGCCGCAACGTTAAGAATCAGGGCGCGGCGCGGCGCATCGCGGTCCGGGCGCGAGCGGCGATGGTCCGGGTGCGGCCGCGGCTGGCAAGCAGTTCCTGCAAAGTGCTGAGTGTCGATGGATCGGCGATGCCGTCGACACGTTCCGGGCGGAAGTGGCGCTGAAAGGCAGTCACGACCTCGAATGTGGGCGGGTCGTACTCACCGCTTGCTTCGAGCCCATATCCGTATTCGCGGAAGGCTTTTTGCAGGGCGGCCACCGCGTCACCACGCGAGCCCGGCGCCAAGGCCTGGCCGAAATTCATGATGGGCGCCGGCTTTGCCCAATGACCAACGCCCGATTCATAAAGCGTTCGCCAGGGAAACTTTTCGCCGGGATCCTGCTTGCGCGCGGGCGCAATATCGGAATGCGCCAACACCCGCACCGGTGCAATGGAGTTGCGGGTTTGGATGCTGCGACAGAGCGCAGTGACCGCTGCGATTTGACGTGTGGGAAAATCGGGGTAGCCGTGGTCGTGCCCTGGATTGGCGATCTCGATCCCGATCGAGCAAGAATTGAGGTCGGTTTCCCCGGCCCATTCCGATTTACCGGCGTGCCAGGCACGACGGCTCTCCGGAACCATCTGAACGATCCGGCCGTCCTCAAACACAAAATAATGCGCGGAGACATTGCTGCCGCGGGCGCGCAAAAGCTCGAGTGCGGACTGCGCATCCGGCATGCCGGTGTAATGCAGCACAATCATATCCGGCCGCCGGCCGTCGTTGCGCTCGCCGTGATTGGGCGAGGGCACGACTTCGGCGACAACGGAGGAATCCGGCGTAAACGCGGGACGCGACATCGAACGCGACGGGGGACGTGGCATGGGCAGGACTTTAGAAAATCACCGATGACCGGCAAGGCGATTTGCAGGCGCCTGCATAGAAAACAGCCGGAAAGCGACGGTTTGTTGTTTTCGGGTCACTCCGAAGAGGCGGCAATCGGCTTTGAAGGTTTGTGCCGTAAGCGGCCACGGCCGTTTCAACTCTTCCTTAAGCTTACCATCCGCTAATCGGCAGCGGTCGAGCTGACAGACTCGGCTGGCGTCCCGTTGACGGCCATAACTGCCCATGATAGCCCATTTAATCCCATTTTGGCCTGCGGTCTTGTTGCGTTTCGGGCCGCGACCGCGTTGCGCAGGGCCGGAGCCGAGGCTGCAGGCCGGCGAGGGGCGAGATGGATCAGTTCGTGTCCCATTACATGCTCCGTCTCGATGCGAAAGGACGCGTTTCGGTGCCGGCATCATTCCGAGCGGTCTTGGCACGCGACGGCTTCGAGGGACTTTATTGCTATCCGGCGCTCGACCGGCCGGCGCTCGATGCCGGGGGCAATGCCTTACTCGCCGAGATTCAAGCGTTGATTGCAGGATATGCGCCCTATTCCGAACAGCGCGAGCAATTCGCCTTGTCGCTTTACGGCACGAGCGAGACGCTCAAGATCGACAGCGAAGGCCGCGTGGTGCTGACGGAGACGCTGAAAGCCCACGCCGGCATCACCGATGCTGCGACCTTCGTCGGTCTCGGTCACAAATTTCGAATCTGGGAACCCAGCCGCTTTCGCGCGGAACTCGCGGAGGCCACCGAGAAGGTCCGCGCGTTCAAGCAGGAG
>DASZCJ010000371.1:0-9419 GCA_035943155.1 Xanthobacteraceae bacterium
CAGCGCCACTTTGAGCGATGTCGGTGAGGCTTTGCGCATGACTTCGAGCGCCGCGCGCGCAGCGTCGGCATGGCACGCGCTTAACTGCTTGACGATAGTTTCAAGTTCGTCGGCGCTATAGCAGGCGTCGATCCATTCGCGTTGGTTGTAGAGCCGAGCTGGAGCGGGCGCAGCGGAAAGTCTTTCGAGACCTGCCCGGACCTCTGCGCGATTGCGGCAGCCGGCGAGGACACGCGGTAACTCGCCTAATCGATCCGCAGAAATATGCACATCGGCAAGGCCGCAATGGATCGCGTCAGCGGCGCCGATGCGATCGCCGGTCAAAGCGAGATGGGTTCCGATATAGCCAGGCGCCCGCGCCAGCAAGAAACAGGCGCCGACATCCGGAAAAAAACCGATGCCGACCTCCGGCATGGCAATTGCCGAGCGCTCGGTGACTACGCGATGCGCTGCATGCGCCGAAAGCCCGACGCCGCCGCCCATCACCAGCCCATCCATCACGGCAACAACCGGTTTGGGATAGCGCACAATCAACACATTGAGCTTGTACTCGATGGCCCAGAAGCGTGCCGGGAGCGAGTCTCCCGTTTTGGCGGCATCGTAAAGCGCGCGGATGTCGCCGCCGGCGCAAAATGCACGTTCACCCGCCCCATCGATCAGCACAGCGCCAACCTGCGGATCCGACTCCCATTGCCGCAGCAGCGCGGTCATGGCGAGCGCCATGTCGAGCGTGATGGCATTTAAGGCTTGCGGCCGGTTCAGCGTGATCCGGCGCAACGCGCTGTCGCTTCGCACCAAGAGGTCGCCGTCGCGCAGAAGCGTTTCACTCATCGACCGATAAGGCTTCTTGCCACGATCAGGCGCATGATCTCGTTGGTGCCTTCGAGAATCTGGTGCACGCGCAAATCACGCACGATTTTTTCAATACCGTATTCGGCCAAGTAACCATAGCCGCCGTGCAACTGCAGCGCCTGATTGGCGACCTCAAAGCACGCGTCGGTAATGAAACGCTTGGCCATGGCGGAAAGCCGCGTGGCAGCGGCGTCTTTGCGATCAAGTGCGGCCGCCGCGTGCCACAACAAAGCGCGCGAGGTTTCAAGCGCGGTCGCCATGTCCGCCAGGCGAAATTGCAGCGCCTGAAATTCATCGAGCCGCTGGCCGAAAGCTTTCCGGTTGCTCATATAGGCGAGCGTTTTGTCCAAGGCGCATTGGGCGCCGCCGAGCGAACAGGCTGCAATATTGAGGCGGCCGCCGTCGAGACCCGCCATCGCGATCTTGAAACCGCTTCCTTCGGTGCCGAGCCTGTTGTCGAGCGGAACGCGCGCGTCCCGAAATATAACCGCGCGGGTCGGTTGGGCATTCCAGCCCATCTTGCGTTCGTTGGCGCCGAACGACAGTCCCGGTATTTTGCTGGGCACGAGCAACGCGGAAATACCTGACGGCCCTTCGCCGCCGGTGCGCGCCATGACCAGGTAGAGGTCGCTGGCGCCGGCTCCTGAAATGAATTGTTTCTGTCCATTGAGGACGTAGTGGTTGCCGTCGCGCATAGCGCGGGTAGTCAAGGCGGCAGCATCCGAACCGGCGCCCGGCTCACTGAGGCAATAGCTTGCCACGAGCTCCATGGTGCACAATTTCGGCAGCCATTGCCGACGCTGCTCGTATGAGCCGAATGTATCGATGAGACCGGCCGTCATGTTGTGGATCGACATGAAGGCGGCAGTTGTCGGACAACCGGTTGCCAGCGCCTCAAAGATCAGAGTCCCAGTCAGGCGCGACAGGCCGGAGCCGCCGACATCTTCGCCGACGAAAATTCCGCCCATGCCGAGCGCAGCAGCTTTGCGCATTTCCGCGACCGGAAAATGCTTCGCCTCATCCCAGGCAAGCGCATTGGGTGCGAACACTTCCGCGGCGAAGGCGTGCGCCATATCGCGGACTGCGATCTGGTCAGCGTCGAGAGTAAATTGCGTCGATGCACTTGAAATCGAATCCAGCATGAAGTCGAGCCTTCCGCCGAGCGGCTAAAACCATTGTCGCACCGCCGTTTGGCGGCGGCAAATGGGGCGTGCGCTAATGGTTGTGCGTACTTCGCCGTGCCCGCCTGATGTGCGTTGCACCGTAAGGCGGCGCGGGTGAATTGGCTAAATAATAGGGGTTCAATCCACAAAAGCCGCGATTGCCCGCCACGACATTCGGCGCGCAGGCCGCCACAGAGGGATATTCGCAATCCCACTCGACGTCGCCCGCTCCGATGTTCACGACTGCACACCACGGCGCGTTGCCGATGTAAGCTGCATTGCCGGCCGAAACCTCAAGAGCGAGGACGGCCGAGGCGGTTGCGATCACCAATAGGATGCGGTTCATTGGATTCCACCTTGGCTTTGCCTTAGCTATAAACTCTCATCTGGGTTAAGTCTCTCTAGGTTAAGTCTCACTGGCTTAAGTCTTGCGACTTTGACGGCAATTGCAATTGCGAAGGGTTGATCGATATGGATTTTACGCTTTCGCCTGAAGTTGAGGATCTGCGGCAGCGCACGCGCGCCTTTATCGAAACAAATGTGCTGCCGCTTGAATCCGATCCGCAGAATTTTTCCGAGCATGAGAACATACCTCTGACGCGGCTTGCCCCGCTTCAGGAAAAAGCCAGGAAAGCGGGCCTGTGGGCGCCGCAATCGCCCAAGGAATTCGGCGGTATGGCGCTGCCGATCGTCGCCTGGGCCGCCATTTACGAGGAGGCGGCGCGCTCGCTGTTCGGGCCGCTCGCCATCAACTGCGCACCGCCCGACGACGGCAATATGAATCTCTTGACGCGCGTCGGCACGCCCGCCCAGCAAGAACGGTGGCTGCGCCCGATTGTCGAGGGCAAGGTAAAATCTGCTTTCGCCATGACCGAGCCGGCGCCGGGCGGCGGCTCCGACCCCGGCATGATCCGCACCCGCGCCGAGAAGAAAAACGGCAAATGGATCGTCACCGGCCATAAATGGTTCATCACTGGCGCCGCCGACGCCGCGCATTTTATCGTCATTGCAAGAACGTCGGACGATAGACGCCACGGCCTGACCGCGTTTCTCCACCATCGCGATCAGCCCGGTTGGCGCATCCTACGCCGCATCCCGATCATGGGCCCGGAAGAACACGGCGGCCATTGCGAACTGCAATACGATGGCCTCGAAGTCGCCGACGAAAACGTGCTGCTCGGCATCGGCGATGGACTCAAAGTGACACAGATCAGGCTCGGTCCGGCGCGGCTGACGCACTGCATGCGCTGGCTCGGCCTTGCCAAGCGTTGCATGGAGATCGCCCAGGACTATGTCGCCGGGCGCGAAGGTTTCGGCGTCAAGCTTGCGGACCGTGAAAGCGTGCAGATTAAGCTCGGCCAAGTTGCGCAGCGTATTCAAATCGGCCGCCTCTTGACCATGCATGCTGCCTGGAAGCTCGATCGCGGCGATCGCGCGCGCAAAGAAATCTCCATGGCCAAAGTACATGTAGCCGATACGCTACACGAGGCGTCCGACACCGCCATCCAACTCAACGGCGCGCGCGGCTATTCGAAGGACACAATACTGGAATGGATCTACCGCGCTGCTCGCGCCGCGCGCCTGGTCGATGGCGCTTCCGAAGTGCACAACATGGTGTTGGCGCGTTTTCTACGCGAAGAAGGCCGCGACTTCTGGAGCTGGAGCGCCGGCAACAGGATTTAAGAGAACTTCCTCATTCCCTCGCACGTGACACGGCGCCGCGGTGCGCAGCATTCGCGCCGCGCAGACCTGTCTCCAAGCAATACCAAGGCCGCACAGCGAATAATGGTAAATGTGCGATGACCGACACAGATGGGTGGGTTCATATCATTTTAACGGTTCGTCAACCTGGACCGATAGATCGTCGGCCATGCGAGACGATCGGCTTTGGCAGGCGATGAAGCGCGCCGCGGTTTTGACCGTGGCCGCAGCGCTTCTGTTTGGCGCCGCTGGCAGTTTGTTTGGCGCCGCGGAGATCGGGCTAAACGCGCTCAAGCGTCAGTACGGGCGGAACCGCTCATTGCGGGCCCGCGAAAACGGACATTGACCACCCGTTGCTCATCGCGATCTCGATTTTATGAGCACACGCCCTAGTCAAGCTCGCCGCGCCAGCCCGGTTGATCCGCCGGTTGTTCCGTCGCCGACCTGCCCTATATTTCCCGCATAGCAAGTTCCTCTCTGGAAATTTCGGGCGCATAAGGGCAAACTGGCCCTTGGAGGTGCGTATGGTGCTGCGGGACGTCACACTGGACGATAAATACGATCTCACCCAGCGCCACGTTTTCGTGACTGGTTATCAAGCTCTGGTGCGGCTCTGCCTGATGCAGAAGGAGCTCGACCGGCGCAACGGCCTCAACACCGCCGGTTTTGTGACCGGTTACCGCGGTTCGCCCCTTGGCACCCTCGACAGCCAATTTCTGCGCGCCCGGCGCTTTCTCGACAAAAGCGATATTCGGTTTCAAAGCGGGCTCAACGAGGACCTCGCGGCAACGGCCGTGTGGGGCTCTCAGCAGGCGGAGCTGCGCGGCGAAGGCAAATACGATGGCGTTTTCGCCATGTGGTTTGGCAAAGGCCCTGGCGTGGATCGCACTGGTGACGTTTTCCGCCACGCCAATTTGGCCGGCTCGGCGAAATACGGCGGCGTGTTAGCCCTGATGGGCGACGACCATACCGCTGAATCGTCCACCACCGCCCACCAGTCCGAATATCACTTTATCGACGTGATGATCCCCGTCCTCAATCCTGCGGGGGTCCAGGAAGTGCTCGATTACGGCCTCTATGGCTGGGCGATGTCGCGATATACCGGCGCCTGGACGGCGCTGAAAACCATGCATGAGACGATCGAATCGACGGCCGCCATCGACGCCAGTCTCGAACGCATCAACATTGTCATTCCCGACGATTTGCGGCTGCCCGAAGGCGGCCTCAATATTCGCTTGCACGATCAGATTTTGGCTCAAGAGGCACGGCTGCACGATTACAAGCGCGACGCGATGCTCGCCTTTGTGCGCGCCAATAAGCTCAACCGCACCATCACCTCTGGCGGCCGTAACCCAAAAATCGGCATCATCACCACCGGCAAGAGCTATCTCGACGTGCGGCAGGCTTTTGACGAACTCGGGATCGACGAGCTCAAATGCAACGAGCTTGGGATCCGGGTTTATAAGGTCGCCTGTGTCTGGCCGCTCAGTCAGCGCGAGTTGAAGGAATTTGCCGATGGTCTCGATCTCATCCTTGTAGTTGAGGAAAAGCGTTCGCTGATCGAGGTGCAGGTCCGCGAGGAGCTCTACGGGACCGCGAACCAGCCGGTCTGCATCGGCAAAAGGGACGAGGCCGGTAACTGGCTATTTCCGGTAAAGGGCGCGCTCGATCCGAACGAGGTCGCGATCTGCATTGGCGAGCGCCTGCTCAAATACGGCCATAATGACAAAATCAGCGGGCGTGTGGCGCGGCTCAAGGAATTTCAACGCATTGCTGCCGAAACCGCGGACGTGGCGCAACGCATCCCGTATTTCTGCTCAGGTTGTCCGCACAACAGTTCGACTGTGGTGCCCGAGGGGATGCGCGCCTATGCCGGCATCGGTTGCCATTACATGGCGCAATGGATGGACCGCTCGACCTTGGGCTACACGCAAATGGGCGGCGAGGGCGCTAACTGGATCGGCGAAGCGCCATTCTCGAGCCGTCCGCACGTGTTTCAAAATCTCGGCGACGGCACTTACAATCATTCCGGTTATTTAGCGATCCGAGCCGCGATCGCTTCGAACACCAACATCACTTACAAGATACTTTTCAATGATGCCGTTGCGATGACCGGCGGTCAGCCCAATGATGGCGGTCTCACAGTGCCGCAAGTGGCGCGGCAGGTCGCAGCCGAAGGCGCCAAGCGCGTTGTGGTGGTGACCGATGAACCGCACAAATACGCGCGCGACACCGAGTGGCCGGTCGGCCTCACTATTCATCATCGCGATGAGCTCAATGCCGTGCAGAAGGAGCTCGCCGGGATTCCGGGCGTCACCGTGCTGATCTACGATCAGACTTGCGCTGCCGAGAAACGCCGCCGCCGCAAGCGCCATACTTATCCCGACCCCGATAAGCGCGTCATCATCAACGAGCTCGTTTGCGAAGGCTGCGGCGATTGCGGCGTTCAATCGAATTGCGTCTCGGTGCAGCCGATCGAGACCGAGTGGGGGCGCAAACGCGTTATCGATCAATCGAGCTGCAACAAGGATTTCTCCTGCGTAAAGGGCTTCTGTCCTTCGTTTGTTACGGTCCACGGGGCCGAGTTGAAAAAGGGAATCGGAGTTGCTGTTGACCAAGATGTCGCGCAACTACCGGAGCCAAAACTGCCGGCAATCGATCAGACCTACAACATCATCGTCACCGGCGTCGGTGGCACCGGGATCGTAACGGTCGGTGGAATCTTGGGCATGGCGGCCCATCTCGAGGGCAGGGGAGTGGGTGTCCTCGATATGGCGGGTCTCGCGCAGAAGGGCGGCGCCGTCTACAGCCACATCCGGTTTGCCAATAAGCCAGCGGACATCCACGCGATCCGAGTTGCTGCCGGCCGCGCCGATCTCGTGCTTGGCGGCGACATTGTTGTTGCCGGGACCCGCAAAGTGCTTGCGGCCGTAACGCACGGCGCCACGCAAATGGTCGTCAATACCAACGAGTTTCTACCGGGCGAATTCACCCGCAATGCGGATTTCTTCCTGCCAAGCGAGCGGCTCAAGCGCACCATCGTCGCAGACGCCGGTCGCGACAACGCGCACTTCATCGATGCCACGCGATTGGCAACTGCGCTGTTCGGCCAGTCGATCGGCGCCAACATGTTCCTCGTCGGCTACGCTTATCAGCTCGGCGCTGTTCCGTTGTCCGCCGCCGCCATCGAACGCGCGATAGAGCTCAACGGCGAGGCCGTCGCCATGAACCGCGCAGCTTTTCACTGGGGCCGCCGTGCCGTTGTGGATCGCCCCGCGGTCGAGGCTCTGGCACAGCCGGCAAGCACAAAACGCGACGCCGAGCATCTATCCGAGTCGTTCGACGAGATGGTGGAGCGGCGTGCGAAATTTCTCACGAACTATCAGAACGCTGCCTATGCTGGGCAATATCGGGCTCTGGTCGATAGGGCCAAAGCGGCTGAGGCCACGCGCGCTGCCGGCAAATGCGGGTTCGCCGATGCGGTCGCCCGGTATCTCTTCAAGCTGATGGCCTACAAGGACGAGTACGAAGTCGCGCGGCTTTACACCGACGGCTCATTCGAAAAACAGGTGAAAGGCGAGTTCGCCGGCGATAGTTTGCGGTTCGAATTCCATCTTTCGCCGCCGCTCCTGGCGCGCCGCGACAAGACCACCGGTCTGCCGCGGATAATGAGCTTCGGGCCATGGGTTGTTCCGGCCTTTCGGTTGCTGGCGAAGATGAAATTCTTGCGCGGCACGGCGCTCGATCCGTTCGGTTACTCGCTCGAGCGTCGCACCGAGCGGAAATTAATCGAAGATTACGAGGCCATGCTCGAAGAGCTATTCGCCAACTTGACGCCGGAGAATCACCATCTTGCCGTCGGTCTCGCCGCTATCCCGGAAAAGATCCGCGGCTTCGGTCATGTCAAGCAGCGGCACCTGGTAACGGCTAAGGCCGAGGAGGCCGCTTTACTCGAGCAATTCCGCGCCGGCGCACCTGTGCTGCTGAAAGCGGCGGAATAATCCCAAAGACAGCAAAAGCTTGCCGCTGTCATCGCCGCGATAGCCGAAAATGCTACTTAATTGGAAGTCATCGCGCCGGCGCAGTTTCTGCGTGCATGCAAGTCGGCGGCGCATCGGTTATGCTGTCGGCCATGAATAAGGCACCGCCCATTTACACCGACAGCGCGCTGGCCCGGGAAGAGGCGCGCCCCGGCGAGCCTGGCGACAAGGAGATTTCGCCGGACGGCGGCGCCGTTCCAAGCACAGATGCGGCGTCCACAGTCGGCGGCTCGCCTGCCGACGAGTCGATGGCCGACGACTCGACGGTCAGCGACACCGCAATTCGGCCATCGATCACCGGCATCGGCGTTCTCATCGTTAATCTCGGCACGCCGGATGCCCCAACTCCCGCCGCGGTGCGGCGTTACTTGAAGGAGTTTCTGACCGATCCGCGCGTCATCGAAAAGGATTCGATTTTCTGGAAGCTATTGCTCAATACTTTTATCCTGTCGCTGCGCTCGCGACGCAGAGCGCGCGATTACGAAAAAATCTGGAACCGCGAGAAGGACGAATCGCCGTTCAAGACGATTACCCGTTCCCAGGCAGAAAAACTCAGCGGGATTCTTGAGCCGCTCGGCAAGCATGTCATCGTCGATTGGGCGATGCGTTACGGCAATCCGTCAATTGCATCGCGGCTCGAAGTGCTCGTCACCTGGGGGTGCGAACGCATCCTGATCATGCCGCTCTATCCGCAATATTCCGCTGCGACCACGGCCACGGTATGCGACGAGGTGTTTCGCTTCATGCTGGGCCAGCGTCGGCAGCCCGCATTGCGGATTTTGCCGGCCTACTACGAAGATCCCTATTACATCGAAGTGCTGGCATCGTCGCTGCAAGCCGAGCTTAAATCATTGCCGTTTACGCCTGACGTGATCCTGGCGTCCTATCACGGCATGCCCAAGGAGGCAGTCGGCAAAGGCGATCCCTATGAGAGCCAATGCGTGCGAACGACCGAGCTTTTGCGCACGCAGCTCGGTCTCGACGACAAGCAATTAATGATGTCGTTCCAGTCCCGCTTCGGCCGCGCGCAGTGGCTTGAACCTTACACCATCAATACGGTGCGGATGCTCGCGCGCAAAGGCGTGAAAAACCTTGTCGTGATAACGCCGGGATTTTCCTCAGACTGTCTCGAAACGCTGGAGGAAATCAAAGTCGAGAATGCCCGCATGTTCAAGCGTCACGGCGGTCAAAATTTTGCGGCGATTCCTTGCCTCAACGATAGCGAGGCCGGCATGCTGATGCTGTGGCAGCTTGCCATGCGCGAGCTCAAGGGCTGGGTCTGAGCGATGCAAGACGGCTCGCTCGTCTCATGGACTTGGTTTTCGCTTGCGCTCGCTCTGTTCGCAATCGAGGCATTGCGGCCGGGTCGTTTCGCGCTGTGGCTTGGCTTTGCCGCCATCCTTGTCGGTATCGTCGCCTCGGTAGCGCGCTGGCCATGGCCGGTGGAAATGTTGGCGCTTGCAGCCTTCGCTGTGCTGTTGGTTCCGGCTTGGCGGCGCTATGAAGGCAAAGCTTGAGCTCGACCGGGAGCCTGAACGTGCCGTCGCAAACCTGATTACCCACCCATTAGTCGAACGTCAGCCCGCGAGCAGAGCTTGAGCGAATATGCGCGCTGGGAAGCGCGCTTTGCCCCACCCGAATATGCGTTTGGCAAAGAGGCCAA
>DASZCJ010000372.1:0-12530 GCA_035943155.1 Xanthobacteraceae bacterium
GTGCTGGTCGACGTGCCGGCCGATCAGGTTGCCGATGATCCCAATGCGACCGCAAAGGCGCGGATGTTTATCGCGGCGCAACCCGGCGGACCGGAGGATACCGGCGATCGGGATAATTTCGCGCGGGTAGCGTTCGGCCAGATTGCCGGAATCAAAGATGTGCACGTACAGACCGCCGAACGACTCCGCATCGCCAACCAACCGGGCTACCAGACCCTAGCCAAGGCCAAGGACGGCGGGACCGGGGCCGATGTCATGGTCGTGCAGTGGCTGCGGTTCGGCTCGGGCGGATTCTTGCGCATGATCGGGATTGCGCGCTTGGACGCTTGGCCCGAAATGTTCGGGCGGCTGCGCAGCGTGCGCGACAGCGTCGCCACCAATTAATGCCGTCAACTGATCGCGGTCAGCTGTTGGCCGCCGGCTCCTTCGGCGTCTTATTATCGTTAGTCTTATTGTCGTTACTTGGCGGCACGGGAGCCATTTTCGGTCCGCCCTTCGACACTCCGACCAGGGCCGGACGCAGCACGCGATCGCCGAGCATGTAGCCCGGCTGCACCACCTGCACGACGCTGCCCGCGGGCACCGTCGCGTCAGGAATCTCGAACATCGCCTGGTGAACGTTGGGATCGAATTTTTCGCCTTGCGGCGTGAACTGCCGGACCCCGTTCTTCTCCAGCGCTTTCAACAATTCCCGCTCGGTCAGCTCGACCCCCTCGATGAGCGCTTTCACTCCGCTCTCTGCGCTCGACCGCAGCTCAGGCGCCACAGCGTCGAGCGCGCGGCGCATATTGTCGGCGACCACGAGCAGATCGCGCGCAAATGATGTGACGCTATAGAGCCGTGAATCGGCGATTTCGCGATCGGTGCGTTTTCGCAGATTTTCCATTTCCGCGAGCGTGCGCAACAGCCGATCTTTGGTTTCGGCATGCTCGCGCTCGAGCGCCGTGGATGGCGTCGGAGCCGCTGCCTGTTCAGAGGCCGCAGCCGGCGCACGCGCGGCTTCCTCTTGAGCGCGAGCGGTATGGCGGGCGGTTTGATCCGTCATCTCTCTTCCGTTCAATAATCACGATCCCGAAAACAGCGCGCACCGGACGCGGTCGGTTTAACTGCCGCCGTTCGGGCTTTGCTCGACCAATGCCTCGCATATCAGGGCTGGAACGGCAAAAATCAAGCGGAATACGACCAGTCAGCCGCCAAGCAGTTTGCTCACCACTTTAGCCGTGTAGTCGACCATAGGCACGATGCGGGCGTAGTTCAGCCGGGTCGGGCCGATGACCCCGAGTACCCCGACGATGTGCCCAGCAGCGTCGTGATAAGGCGCCACGATGGTCGAGGAGCCCGACAGTGAAAACAGCTTGTTTTCCGACCCGATGAAGATACGCACGCCTTCGGCCTGCTCGGCACGGCCGAGCAGATCGATGACCTCGCGCCTGGTCTCAAGATCGTCGAACAACAGCCGCACCCGTTCCAGATCGGCGAGCGCCTTGAGATCCTCGAGCAGATGCGCTTGACCCCGCACGATCAGCTTGCGCTCCTCGTGCTCGCCGCCCGACCAGCTCGCCAGACCCGCGGCGACTATCTTCTGAGTCAGTTGATCGAGGTGCGCTTCGCTCTCTTTCAGTGTGCGCTCGATCTCGGCCTTCACTTCGTGCAGCGTGTGGCCGCGGATCCGTGCATTGAGGAAATTGCCGGCCTCGGTCAATGCGGACGTCGGCAAGCCGAGCGGAACATTGACCACGCGGTTCTCGACCTGCCCGTCTTCGCCGACCATGACGACCATCGCCCGTTCGGGCTCGAGCCGCACGAATTCGATATGTTTGAGCCGCGGATTTGATTTGGCGGTAAGCACCACGCCGGCGGCGCGACTCAGGCCGGAGAGCAGGCCCGACGCTTCGGTCAGGACCGCTTCCAGCGATTTGGCCTGACCGGAACCGGCAACCTGCGCTTCGATGGTTTTGCGATCTGCCTCGGTGAGGTCGCCAATTTGCATCAAGGCGTCGACGAAAAAGCGCAGCCCCATCTCGGTCGGCAAACGGCCAGCGGAGGTGTGCGGCGCGTAGACCAACCCGAGCTGTTCAAGATCGGACATGACGTTACGCACCGAAGCCGGCGACAAGGTCATCGGCAGAATGCGCGACAGATTGCGCGAGCCAACCGGCTCGCCGGTCGCGAGATAGCTCTCGACGATCAGGCGAAAAATCTCGCGCGAACGTTCGTTGAGTTGGGCGAGGCCCATTTGGGTCGCGCCGAGCGGAAGTTGGTGGCTACTCAAAACATCGCTCCGCAACCTTAAACGAAGTCTTTCCCCAAAGTCTGCCCTCTATGTATCACTCCGCCGCCGCGATCGCACGCGCGCGCCGCGGCGCGCGCAACAGAGTCATTAATTTACGCACCGAGCCGAAATCCTCCAGCCGGCCGACTGCATCGATCACTTCTTCGATACGCGGCGGCGACAGCACGTCCGTGGCATAGGTGCGAAATTTTTGCTCGACCTGCGCCCGCGACAACGGATTCTCGAACGAACCAAGCGGATCCTCGCAGCGCGCGGCGAAACTCGTGCCATCCTCAAGAACAATCTCGACCTTGGCTTGCGAGCCGCTCACTGTGGCATCGGCGCGGACTTCGACCTTTTCCGCGGCGAAAGCACGGAGTGTCGGATCGTCGTAACGCTGTGGGGCGAACTGCGCCAAACCCAGCGCGCGGTCGTGCAGGATCGCGGCGGCGGTGTAATGGGCCGACAAGAGCGCTTCGAACTTGCCTTTATAGGTGCCGAAGCCGCCGTGCATATCGTAAGCGGTTTGGCCGAGCGCTGTCGTAACGTGACGGACGCGCGCCGCCTCGATTTTGTGTGTCGCGACTAGATCAAAAAGCGCCGTGTTCATCCCTTGAATCAGCGTCGCCGATGGCCACAACCGAAGCGCGATGCGCTCCAGTTCGAACCGGCGGCCCAGTTCGGCGATCGCTGCGTCCGGTTTGCCGCCGCCGCTATAGACGTTGTAAAGCCCGCCGTCCCCCGCGCTCAGAAACTCCCGCGTGGCGACGAAGTTTTGTTGCGCCAATAGTGCCGCCAGGAGACCCGAAATAGCACCCCGGCACTGATGGAATTTTACCGTCGGCGTGCCCCATGCGGCGTAGGTACCCGCGGCCTGACTGCCGGCTAAGCCAAAAGCCCGCGCCATCGCATCGGCATCGAATTTCAGAAGCGAGCCGACCGCCGCGGCTGCGCCGAACGGGCCGATAACACCCGGCCCGTGCCAGCCGCGCGCGCGAAACGCCGGATAATCGAGCCCGAGTCCAATGCGCGTCGTCACTTCGCAACCGGCGGCTACGGCGACCAGAAGATCGCGCCCTCCCAGATCATCGCGCTCGGCGATGGCGAGCGCCGGCGGGACGATTTCGGGAGTGATATGGGTCATGGTGGCACGATGCACGTCGCACATCGTAACCGCCGTGATCAGATAACCATTGAGCAGCGTGGCGCCGACGAGCGACAAATGCTCTCCGCCGATGACGCTCGATTCATTTCCTTCCGCGAGCGCCGACGCCAAGGCTCGCACCTGACCAGTTTCCTCGCCTTGATGTCCAGCAAGGGCGCAGGCAAGCGCGTCCAAAATCAGATTCTTGCAATGCGCGCGGCTCCGCTCGGGCAAATCCGCAAAGCCGAGTCGCGCGGCGAATTCAGCTAAAATGCGCGTGGGCTCTTGGATCACCTGTTTAACCATCGCCTCTCCTCCGCGTCTGAGCGTAGCGGTAAGCCAAGCAAGCTGGCAATCGCCGACCATTGCGGTTGTTTTCGACCTTTCTGCATGCCATCGCGGCCGTCTCTTGTGCGGGCGGTTGCTTCCCAACTACAAGGTCGGAGCCAGGCCAAAGCCCGCCCAGTGCTGGATAAGTGCTGGATAAGTGCTGGTTAAGTCCTGGCTTAGTCCTGGCTTAGTCCTGGCGTAGTCCTGCCCAAGTACAGCCTTTACAAGCCTAAGCCGCCGGCGCAGTTGTGCCGGCAAGATTCGGAGAAATGCATGCGGCCGAGCCGCCGACAACCTGACGAACTGCGCCCCGTGTCGCTCGAGCGAGGCGTGGTGAAATATGCGGAAGGCTCATGTTTCGTGAAATTTGGCGACACCCATGTGCTGGTGACCGCCACGCTTGAGG
Source organism: Xanthobacteraceae bacterium (assembly GCA_035943155.1). Lineage (GTDB taxonomy): Bacteria > Pseudomonadota > Alphaproteobacteria > Rhizobiales > Xanthobacteraceae > BOG-931. Next base: position 4,153 of record DASZCJ010000372.1, read on the forward strand.
ATCGGCTGCCGCCTTGGCTCAAGGGCCAGGCGCGCGGCTGGATCACCGCCGAATACGGCATGCTGCCGCGGGCGACGCTTGAACGAACGCGCCGCGAAGCGTCGAGCGGCAAGCAGAACGGTCGCACGGTGGAAATACAACGCCTGATCGGACGCAGCCTTCGTTCAGTGGTTGATCTTAAGGCGCTCGGCGAGCGTCAGATCACGATCGACTGCGACGTCATTCAGGCCGACGGCGGCACCCGGACGGCCTCAATCACCGGGGCCTGGATCGCGCTGCACGAGTGCCTCGGCTGGATGAAAAGCCGCCAGATGATCGAGAGCGAAGTTTTGCGCGACCATATCGCCGCGATCTCCTGCGGGGTTTATTCCGGCGTGGCGGTGCTCGATCTGGATTACACCGAGGATTCGCAGGCCGACACCGATGCCAACTTCGTCCTTACCGGCTCGGGCAACATCGTCGAAGTCCAGGCCACCGCGGAGAAGGTCCCGTTTACGGAGGCACAGTTCTCGGCTTTGCTGGGGCTGGCGCGCAGAGGCGTGGCCAAGCTGATCGATTTGCAGAAGATGGCGGTGATGTGAAGCGATGGCGAAGTCCGGTGTCGGAACACGGATCGTCGATGGTGACCTTGCCGATAATCGTTCGGACCATCGCCCGACATTCGCAAGCCGGCATTTGGACTCGGATCATCTGGCGATCGCAACGCATAATCCCGGCAAGCTCGCTGAAATGCGCGAACTGGTTGCGCTTTATGGGATAACAGCCATATCGGCTGGTGAACTGGGCTTGGTCGAGCCGGACGAAAGCGGAATGACATTCGGCGAAAATGCCCGCATCAAAGCGCAAGCGGCGGCTAAAGGTGCCGGTCTCGCGGCGCTGGCCGACGATTCGGGGCTTGTTGTTGAGGCGCTCGATGGCGCGCCCGGAATTCACTCGGCGCGCTGGGCGGGCGCGGATCGCGACTTCCGCCGCGCCATGGAAATGATCGAGCAACAATTGCACGCGCGGGGCGCAACGACGGCGGAACGTCGCCGCGCGCAATTTGTCTCGGCATTGTGCCTGGCTTGGCCGGATGGCCACGTCGAGCAATTCGAGGCGCGCGTCGCCGGCACGCTGGTATGGCCGCCGCGCGGCGATCGGGGTTTCGGCTACGACGCCATGTTCCGGCCAGACGGCGAGCAACGAACCTTCGGCGAAATGTCGAGCGACGAAAAACACGGATTGCCGCCGCGCGGCAAAGGTCTATCGCACCGCGCCCGCGCTTTCATGAAATTGGCCGAGGCTTGCCTTGACCGGCACTGATCATTCTTTTACCGCTTCACGTGACGCCGGCCACAACGCACAGGCGTTCGGCGTTTATATCCACTGGCCGTTCTGCCTCTCGAAATGTCCTTATTGCGATTTCAATAGCCACGTCCACCGCGAGCCAATCGACGAGCCGCGATGGGTTCGCGCTTTTGCGAGCGAGATTGCTGCCACGGCGGCGCGTGTACCGGGGCGCTCGGTGTCGACGATTTTTTTCGGCGGCGGCACGCCCTCGCTGATGCGACCGGCGACGATTGCCGGGGTGATCGAAGCGATAGCGCGTCATTGGCGAATTGCCCCTGACGTCGAGATCACGCTTGAAGCCAATCCGACCAGCGTCGAGGCGGAGCGGTTTCGCGGCTATCGCGCCGCCGGCGTCAACCGCGTCTCGCTCGGCGTGCAGGCGCTCGAGGATCGCGACCTCGCCGCGCTAGGCCGCACCCATTCGGCGCGCGAAGCGCTTGATGCGCTTGGCGTGGCGCGCGCGGTTTTCGATCGTTATTCGTTCGACCTCATCTATGCACGTCCCGATCAAACACCCGAACACTGGTCGAGCGAGCTTCGTACCGCATTGGCACAAGCCGGCGAGCATGTTTCGCTCTATCAGCTCACGATCGAGCCGGAGACGCCGTTCGCCGCGCTCCACGCGGCGGGTAAATTGCGGCCCCCGGACGAGGACACAGCGCGCATTCTCTATGACGTCACGCAAGACATCTGCGCCGCCCATGGCTTGCCGGCCTATGAGATTTCAAATCATGCCCGCTCGGGCGGAGAATGCCGGCACAACCTGATCTATTGGCGCGGTCATGAATATGCCGGGATCGGCCCCGGCGCCCATGGCCGGCTCGAAATCGCGGGCGAACGCCATGCCACCGCAACGGAGAAGCGCCCGGAAGCGTGGCTTGCGCAGGTCGAGAAAGACGGTCACGGCGTCGTCGCGGAAGAGGTGCTGACATCCGCCGAGCACGCCGATGAATATTTACTGATGGGGCTTAGGCTCGCCGAAGGCATCGATCTCGCGCGCTATGCAGCGATCGCCGGACGGCCGTTGCAGCCGGAACGCATCGCCATGCTGCACGAGCACGGCTTCATCGAGACGACGGCCGCCGGTCAGTTGCGCGTGACGCTGTCCGGCTTTCCCGTGCTCGATTCAGTCGTTGCCGATCTCGCCGCCTAAAACAATTGCGGGCGCGTGGCGGCGCAACACGGCGATTAGTGGGCCTACGTCGCCGATCCGGGACCGAAGCTGCGCAGCGCCGGAGCGACTGTCTGGACCCCGGCGCTGGAAACGCGAAGCACCGCCAAGCCGCGCTCATTGGTGCCGTCGGTGCGGAAACGAAACAGCCCATCGATTCCGGTAAAGCCGGAAGAATTAGTCAGCACTTGCTGCGAAAATCGCTGCGGGCCTTGCGTTTTCACCAGTGCAGCGACGAGCGCCACCGCATCGTAGGCAAGGGTCGCCGTACGGACCGGATCTTGATTGTAACGGGCGCGATAGCGCGCCGAGAAGTTTCGATAGCCAACCCCGTCCGGCGCGGCGTACCAGCCGCCATCAAGAGCGGGCGCGGCATAGATGCGCGGATCGTCCCAAAGGCCGGTACCGAGCAATTGCAGTCGCTTCAGATTGACCCCGGCCGCCGTCAGAGCCGCCGCCACATCCGGCACTGCATCGCCGCCATCAGGGATGAACAAAGCATCGGCCCGCGCTGAAGCTTGGGCGACGCTGCGAATGGGCGTCGCCATCGCAGCCTTATCGTGCGGATAGCGCTCGATCGCGACAACCTGGCTGCCGCTGCGCCGCGCCACCGCTTGCTTGAATGCCGCTTCCACCACCGTGCCGTAGGGATTGTCCGGAATAAGCGCTGCGTAGGAGTGCTTTCCGGTCGACGTTGCGTATTGCACGATGCGATCGACATCGGACTCGGGAAGAAAACTAAGCAAATAGATGCCGCTCGAGGCGACATTGGCATCGGTGGAGAATGCGATCACCGGCACATTGCGCGGACGGGCCACTTGGCCGACGAAGCCGACCGATTGCGCGAACAACGGACCGAGGATGATTTCGGCGCCTTCGTCGAGCGCCTGTTGCGCGCCGAGGCGGGCCGCTTCCGCGGTGCCGCCGTCGTCTCTGACCAGAAGCTGAAGATTGGGGCTGTTGAACTCGGCAATCGCCATTTCCGCGGCATTGCGCATGGCTTGGCCGGCGATGCCGGCATTGCCCGGGCCTGACAGCGGCAAAATGAGCCCGGCTTTCACCTGACCGGTGCCGATCGTTGTCGTCTGCGGCGTCTGCGGGCTCTGCGGCGGTGCAGTTGACGACAAGTACTGCGAATTTTGCGAACAACCGGCAACCAGCGCGCCGGCAGTCGCAAGCAGGCCCGCGATCGAGCGGCGCCGCGTTGGCAACTCCGCCGAGCCCTGAACCTGCAGCTGCGCGGACACGGCAGTTCTCCCCACGACGGCCCCGAGCGCCGTTAACTATACGGCACCGCCAATCCGACATATTGGCGGCGAATGGTTAACCAAATGAAAAAGATAACGAATTTGGCGCGGCTATGACGCTTCGCGAAAGCAAGGCTAGAGTGGCGGCAATGAGCATCCCGGTTCGCGACGCACCCCGCAACGATGCACGCCATGATGTGCGCCACGGTGGGCGCCACGATGCACGCCAGCATGCGGACAATGACGAAGGCACTGTCGGCTGCTTCGTCGTTGCCGACCAGCCGATCCAAGGTTCGCGGCTGGCGCCAGGGCTTTATCTGGTGGCCACGCCGATCGGCAATCTCGGCGACATCACGCTGCGCGCGCTGCAGACCCTTGCCGGCGCCGACCTGATCGCCTGTGAAGACACCCGCGTCACCCGCAAATTGCTCGACCGCTACGCGATCGCGACGCCACTCACGCCGTACCATGACCACAACGCAGCGAAGGCGCGGCCGGCCCTGTTGCGCCGACTGGCCGACGGCGCCTCCATCGCGCTGGTCTCCGATGCCGGCACGCCGCTCATTTCCGATCCGGGATTCAAGCTGGTGCGGGCCGCGCAGGATGCCGGCCATCTCGTTACCGCGCTCCCCGGCGCTTCGGCGGTGCTGAGCGCGCTCTCGGTCGCCGGATTGCCGACCGATCAGTTCTTTTTCGCTGGATTTCTGCCGCCAAAGGCTGCCGCGCGCCGCGCCCGCATTGCCGAACTCGCCCGCATTCCAGCGACGCTTGTGCTCTTCGAGACAGGTCCGCGCATCGGCGCGGCGCTGGCCGATCTCGCCGCCGGGCTTGACGGCGACCGTGAGGCCGCATTGTGCCGCGAACTGACTAAGCTTCATGAGGAGATCAAGCGCGGTGAACTCGCGAGCCTCGCGCAAGCCTATGTCAGCGAGGAGCCGCGCGGCGAGATCGTTGTGGTCGTCGCGCCGCCGCAGGCGGCGGTGCAAACAACTGCCGCCGAGGCCGAGGTCTTGCTGCGCGATGCGCTGCAACGGCTGTCGTTGAAAGACGCCGTGAGCGAAGTCGCTCACGTCACCGGGCGCCCGCGGCGCGAGGTCTACCGATGCGCGCTGGCGCTGAGTAAAGATGCCAAAAAAGATTCCAACCATGGCGCGCCGCGCTGAGCCGCTAAAGACGCCGAAAGCGTTGCCGCGGCCGGAGCGCGTCGAAGCCTTCCAGCGTGGGCTTTCGGCCGAGAGCCGCGCCGCGTTGCTGCTGATCGCCAAAGCCTATCGCATTCTCGCCCGGCGCTGGAAAACGCCCTTCGGCGAAATCGACATAGTTGCGCGGCGCCGCGGCGTGCTGGTTTTCGTCGAGGTCAAGGCGCGCGCCAGCGCCGACGACGCCATGGAAGCGGTGACCGAGCGAACAAAGCACCGCATCGTCAGCGCGGCCGAGATGTGGCTCGCTCGCTATCCTGGACATGCTAATGGCGAAATTCGTTTCGACGTCGTCGTCGTCGCGCCGGGTAAACTGCCGCGCCACATCGTCAATGCCTTCAATGCAGGGGGTAAATGGAACGCGCGCGCCATATTGGCTATGGGCAACTCCGCCGCACTCACCGCATCGTTAACTGCAAACTTGTGCTTTGCTCAAAACGGCCTTTGGCGCGATAAACTCCCGCCGCAACATCAAATCCACGATCGACAAATCCGAAGCCAACCTGACAACCCCAAGCCGGATCAGCACAGATGAGCTTGAACGTCGCCGTCCAGATGGATCCAATCGAGCGGATCAATATTGGCGGCGATTCAACGTTTGCCTTGCTCTTGGAAGCGCAGACGCGGGGGCATTCGCTCGCCTATTACACGCCCGATCAGCTGGTGATGTATGACGGCAAAGTCTCGGCGACCGTACGGACGGTTTCGGTGCGTGACCAAGCCGGCGACCATTTCACGCTCGGGGAGGCGCGCTTTGTTGCACTGGCATCATTGGATGTCGTGCTGCTCCGCCAGGACCCGCCGTTCGATCTGGCTTACATCACCTCGACGCACATGCTCGAACGCATCCAGCCGAAGACGCTGGTGGTCAACGATCCGGCGCAGGTGCGCAACGCGCCGGAAAAAGTGTTTGTCACCGAATTTCCCGATCTGATGCCGCCGACGCTCGTTACGCGCGATCTTGCGGCGATCAAAAAATTTCGCGCCGAGCACGGCGATATCGTGATGAAGCCGCTCTACGGTAAAGGCGGCGAGGCCGTATTCCGGCTGGCCCGCGAGGATCTCAATTTCGGTTCACTCTATGACCTGTTCGCGGCCACGTTCCGCGAGCCTTGGGTGGTGCAGAAATATCTGCCGGCGGTCAAAGAAGGGGACAAGCGGATCATCCTGGTCGACGGGGAGTTTGCCGGGGCAGTCAACCGCATACCCGCGGCCGACGATCTGCGCTCCAATATGGTGCGCGGCGGGGTACCGAAAGCGACCGACCTTTCCGCGCGCGAGCGCGAAATCTGCGCCCGGCTCGGACCGGCCTTGCGCGAGCGGCGCCTCTTGTTCGTTGGCATCGACGTGATCGGCGGCTTTCTCACCGAGATCAACGTCACCTCGCCGACCGGCATTCGCGCGGTGAAAAAATTCGGTGGCGCCGATATTGCCGCGCTGATCTGGGACAAGATCGAGGCGCAGCGGCGCGCCTGACCTTGCCGTCTTTAGCCATCAAACCGGAACCGTGTTCGCGGATTGTTCTTGACCGGCTTGGGCGAGCCCGGAAATTGAGATCGTTGCCGCCGCGTCGCTCATTCAGCTCGCCAATCATTTCAAGGGCACGCAGGTGCTATCGCGGCCGCAGCCGAAGATCTTGGAAGCGGCAGGACCCGTGCTCGATCTCGCCGACATCAAGGGCCAGGAAAGCGCCAAGCGCGCCCTCGAAGTGGCGGCGGCCGGCGGGCACAATCTTTTGATGGTCGGCCCGGCCGGCGCCGGCAAATCGATGCTGGCGGCGCGGCTGCCATCGATTTTACCGCCGCTCGCGCCCGCCGAGCTCCTGGAAGTTTCGATGGTCGCCTCGATCGCGGGCGAGATCGAAGGCGGCGCGCTGACCAATCGGCGACCGTTTCGCGCGCCGCATCACTCCGCCAGCATGCCGGCTTTGGTCGGCGGCGGTTTGCACGCGCGGCCAGGCGAAATCTCGCTCGCCCATCACGGCGTGCTGTTCCTAGACGAATTCCCTGAATTTCAGCCGCAGGCGCTCGATTCGCTGCGCCAGCCGCTCGAATCCGGCGAGGTATCGATCGCGCGCCAACCACCGCGTCACCTATCCGGCGCGTTTCATGCTGGTTGCGGCGATGAATCCGTGCCGCTGCGGCAAAGCCAATGAGCCGGGCTTCACCTGCCGGCGCGGGCCGAACACCCGCTGCAGCGCCGATTACCAGGCGCGGATATCCGGACCGCTGCTCGATCGCATCGACCTGCATATCGAAGTGCCGGCAGTGACCGCCGCCGACCTGATCCTGCCGCCGCCCACCGAAGGCAGCCGTGAAGTCGCCGAACGCGTCGCGCTCGCGCGCGAACGCCAAGCGGCCCGCTATGCCGCGATCGGGTTGCCGCATGTCCGCAGCAACGCCGCCGTATCGGGCGCGATTCTGGAAGACGTGGCGCGGCCGAATGGCAGCGGGCTTGCGCTGTTACGCGAAGCGGCCGATGCGATGCGACTTTCGGCGCGCGGCTATCATCGCGTGCTGCACGTCGCCCGCACGCTGGCCGATCTCGACGGCTCAGCCAAAGTCGGACGCCTGCACCTGGCGGAGGCTTTGTCCTATCGCGCGCTGGCCGACGAGATCAGGCGCGCGGCTTAAGCTCGATGAGGTTCGATCCGCTCAATATGCTTTTTGACCTTGCCGTCGACGACGTCTGATTACCCCGACCCATTGCCGTGAATCGAGCCGCGCATGCCGATTGCGGACAGAAATTCCTGGCGGGTTTCGGCATGGTCGCGGAACACGCCGAGCATGCGGCTCGTCACCATGGTGACGCCGGGTTTGTGGATGCCGCGCGTGGTCATGCATTGATGCGTCGCCTCGGTGACGACGGCGATGCCATGCGGTTTTAAGACCGCATCGAGGCAAGAGGCGATCTCGGCGGTCATCTTTTCCTGGATCTGCAGACGGCGCGCATAGACCTCGACCAGCCGCGCCAATTTGGAAATGCCGACGACGCGGTTGCGCGGCAAATAGCCGATATGCACGCGCCCGATGATCGGCGCCATGTGATGTTCGCAATGCGACTCGAAGCGGATGTCGCGCAACACGACGACTTCGTCATAGCCGCCGGTTTCCTCGAAGGTCCGTTTGAGATAATCGCGCGGATTGTCCTTATAGCCGGCGAACCACTCCTCATAGGCGCGCACGACCCGCCCCGGGGTGCCGAGTAGCCCTTCGCGGTCGGGGTCATCGCCGGCCCAGCGGATGAGCGTGCGCACCGCGTCCTCGGCTTCCTCGCGCGAAGGGCGGACGGCCCGCGACGGCGCGGCGGAGGCCCCCCGCGACCGCTTCGAATTCACCAGCTTATCCATCCGATTTTCTCCGGCCGTCCCGCAGGGCAGCGTAAAAGGCATTGCATCGGTCTTAGTCGACTAGTTTTGGCACGAACCTAGGT
>DASZCJ010000373.1:0-6446 GCA_035943155.1 Xanthobacteraceae bacterium
ACCTACCCCAATGGCGGCCCGATCGACATGACGACTTCCCCGCTGCCGATAGCCGGCGCGACCGCCGGCGCGGCCACACCTTTACTGGAAATTGCACAGCTGACGATGCGCTTCGGCGGTATCGTCGCGCTTGAAAACGTCAGCTTCACGGTGAGCAAGGGTCGGATCGCGGGATTGATCGGGCCGAATGGCGCCGGCAAGACCACACTCTTCAACTGTCTGAGCAGGCTTTACCGCCCGGAGCGGGGCGACATCCGCTTGGACGGCAGATCGCTGCGCCAATGTGCCGCGTCGGATATCGCCGCGATCGGCATCGGCCGCACGTTCCAAAGCCCGGCGCTGTTTGCTTCCATGACGGCGCTCGACAACGTCAAGGTCGGCGGCCATGCGCGCGGCCGCAGTGGAGCGCTGCTCGACGCGGCGACCCTGCCTTCGGCCCGCCGTGAAGAGCGCGAGCTCGACGAAGCAGCGCGCGCGATGCTGGCTTTCGTCGGAATGGAAAGCGCGGCGGCGCGGCCGGCTGCCGGCTTGTCTTTTGCCGCGCGCAAACGCGTTGAGCTGGCGCGTGCGCTTGCCGTGCGGCCGTCTTTGCTCTTGCTCGACGAGCCGGCTGGCGGGCTCAACCATGATGAGGTGGCGGAACTCGGCGCGCTCATTCGCTCGGTCCGCGATAAGCTCGCAATCACCATCCTCTTGGTCGAGCATCATATGGGTCTGGTGATGGGCCTGTCGGATCAGGTCGTCGTGCTCAATTTCGGCCGAGTGATCGCCGACGGGACGCCCGACCAAGTGCGCGGCAATCCGGCGGTCGCCGAAGCCTATCTGGGGACACGGCACTGATGGCGGCGATTCTCGAACTGCGCGCGGTCAAGGCATTTTACGGCCAATCCGAGGTCCTCCATGGCATCGATGTCGCGGTGGAAGAGGGTGGCATGACCGTGCTGCTCGGCGCCAATGGCGCCGGCAAGACCACCACGCTGCGCGCGATCTGCGGCATGGTGCGCAGCGAAGGTCAAATCCTGTTCGCCGGGCGGCGCCTGGAACGCTGCACGACCGAACAGATTGCCGGCTTCGGGGTCGCTCACGTGCCGGAAGGGCGCGGCACGTTCATTGGGCTGACAGTGGAGGAAAATCTACGGATCGGCGCCTACGCGGCCACCGGCCGGCCGCACGACAACATGCAACGCATGTACGGTTATTTTCCGATTCTTGCCCAGCGGCGGCGCCAGCAGGCGGGCGCGCTGTCCGGCGGCGAGCAGCAGATGCTGGCCATCGCTCGCGCTTTGATGATGTCGCCGCGTCTTTTGGTGCTCGATGAGCCGTCATTCGGCCTGGCGCCGCGGGTCGTCGAAGCTATCTTCGGCATCGTCGAGCGGATAAAGCGGGAACAGCAGGTCAGCGTATTGCTTGTTGAACAGAACGCGACCTTGGCGCTCGCCATGGCGGATCGCGCCTACCTCCTGGAAACCGGCTATGTCGTGGCGTCCGGCAGCGCCAAGGCGCTGGCCGACGATCCGCAGATACGCCGCTCCTATCTCGGATATTGAGGCGCGCCGATGCACCAGCTGCTGCAGCAGATATTTTCCGGGCTGGCCGCTGGCGCCGTCTACGCGAGCCTTGCGCTCGCGCTGGTGATGATCTACCGCGCCACCGATCTCGTGAACTTCGCGCAAGGCGAAATGGCGATGTTCTCCACTTATATCGCCTGGACGCTTGTCAATGCCGGGTTACCGTTCTGGGGCGCGTTTTTAATTACGCTTGCGGTTTCATTCGTCGGCGGCATGGCGGTCGAGCGGATTGTCATCCGCCCGGTCGAAAACGCGCCGATCCTCACCGCGGTGGTCGTCACCATCGGGTTGCTATTGATCTTTAATTCGCTCGCCGGCTGGATCTACAGCTACACATTGCAGGAATTTCCGAGCCCGTTCCCCGATCGGACGCTATTCGGCGCACTGATGACGACGCGCGATATTGGCGTGATCGCGGTAACGCTCATGATGCTTGTGGCGTTGTTCTGTTTTTTCCGCTTCACGGCGGCCGGGCTGGCAATGCGGGCCGCTGCGCAAAATCCGGAATCGGCGCGACTGTGCGGAATTCCTGTGGGATGGATGTTGGCCGTCGGTTGGGGCTTTGCCGCCGCAATCGGCGCCGTCGCCGGTATCATGGTGGCGCCCGTTCTGTTCCTCGATCCGAACATGATGAGCGGCGTGCTGCTCTATGCCTTCACCGGCGCGCTCCTTGGAGGCATCACAAGCCCGATAGGCGCCGTGATCGGCGGCCTGATTGTCGGCGTGACTGAAAATCTGGTCGGCACCTACCTCATTGCCAGTCAGCTCAAGCTCACTGTGGCACTGATATTGATCATTATCGTGCTGGTATTCCGGCCGAATGGCTTGTTTGGCACGGCGGTCGTGCGGCGGGTGTGACCATGAGCGAAAGCGTTCCCGCCGGCGCCACTGAAAAGCTCGCTTTATCCGGCGACGGCGGGGCGAACATGGCCGCCTGGCGATGGCTTGGCGGCGCCGTATTGATTGCGTTCGCGGTCGTGCTCCCGTTCGCGCTCAGCAATTATCACGTTTTCCAACTGACGCAGGTGATGATTTACGCCATCGCCGTGCTCGGGCTTAATATTCTCACCGGCTATAACGGCCAGATCTCGCTCGGACATGGCGGCTTCTTCGCTGCTGGGGCCTATACCGCCGCAATCTTGATGCACCGCTATGGCGTGCCGTACTGGGCGACGCTGCCGGCAGCAGCGCTTCTGTGTTTCGCGCTCGGCGTGCTGTTCGGCTTGCCGGCGCTGCGCTTCGAGGGTCCCTACCTTGCCCTTGTCACCCTGGCGATGGCCGTCGCCATGCCGCAATTACTCAAATATTTCGACACCTGGACCGGCGGTCAGCAAGGCATCCGCCTGGCCAAGCCGATGCCGCCGCCCGAGCTTGGCATCGACCGCGATCGCTGGCTCTATTTTCTTGTATTCGTGGTGCTGCTCATCGCGGTGCGGATTGCCGCCAACCTGCTTAACGGTCGGACCGGGCGCGCCTTCGTCGCCATCCGCGATCATCCGATTGCGGCGGCCGCCATGGGCATCAATACCGCCCGCTACAAGACGCTGGCGTTCGGCTCCAGCACGGCGTTTACCGGCGTCGCCGGGGCTCTTGCCGCGATCGTGATCGGCTTTGTCGCGCCGGAAAGCTTCACCCTGTTCCTGTCATTGTCTTTCCTGGTAGGCTCCGCGGTCGGCGGTATCGCCACGATCGGCGGCGCGGTTGTCGGCGGGTTTTTTATCGAGTTCGTGCCCAATTTCGCCAACGACATTTCCGATGCCGCGCCATGGGCGATCTACGGACTAGCGATGCTATTCTTCATGTATGTCATGCCGCGTGGCGCGGTTGGTACGGTCGGCCCGTGGTTGTTCCGAGCGATACAAGGGTTTCGAGTGGCGCGAGACGTCAAGAAAACGTGAGCGGAAAACGTAACGCGAAAAACTAACGCAAAGGGAGGTTTGCATGAGAGTAAAGCAGATCATCATGGGCGGCCTATGTACGGCCGCGCTGATACTCGCCGGCGGTTCGGTCTATGCCGCTGGCCAATATGGTCCGGGCGTGACCGATACCGAAATCAAGATCGGCAATACCAATCCGTATAGCGGCCCAGCATCGTCCTACGGCATTAACGGCAAAGTGCATGCTGCCTATTTCAACATGATCAATGAAAAGGGCGGCATCAACGGTCGTAAAATCAATTATATCAGCCGCGATGACAGCTACAGTCCACCAAAGACCGTGGAGCAGGTGCGCCAACTGGTCGAGCAGGACAAAGTGTTCGTGTTGTTCGGCACGCTCGGCACGCCGCCGAACATGGCGATCCACGACTATTTGAACGAAAACAAGGTGCCGCAGCTGTTCGTCGCCACCGGCGCCGACCAATGGAACGACCCCAAGCATTTTCCTTGGACGATGATGTGGCTGCCAAGCTACGGCATCGAATCGCACATCTATGCCAATTACATCCTCAAGAACCTGCCGAATGCCAAGATCGCCGTGCTCTATCAGAACGACGATTACGGCAAGGATTATCTCAATGGGCTGCGCGCCGGGCTCGGCGACAAAGCCGCGAAAATGATCGTGGCGACGCAATCCTATGAAACTACCGATCCCACGATCGATTCGCAGGTCGTGGCGCTGCAAGGCAGCGGGGCGGATGTGCTGCTCACGGCGGCGATTCCCAAATTCGCCGCGCAGACCGTTCGCAAAGTCTACGACATCGGTTGGAAGCCGACGCACTTCCTCAATTCAGTCGGCAACTCGGTCGGCACGGTAATGAAGCCCGCAGGCCTGGAGAAGGGCGTAGGCACCATCTCGGCGACCTACATCAAGGACCCGACCGATCCGCAATGGCAAAACACGCCGGAATACAAGGAGTGGCTTGCCTTCATGAACAAATATGGCCTGTCGGGCAGTATTACCGACGTCCAAGCGGCCATCGGCTACTCCTACGTCCAGACCATGGTCGAAGTGCTTAAGAGGTGCGGGGACAATCTCACCCGCGAGAACGTGATGAAGCAGGCGGCAAGCCTTCATGACTTGAAGCTGCCAATGATGCTGCCCGGGATTACGCTTTCGACCAGCGCCAACGATTTCGATCCGATCAAACAGATGCAGCTCCAGAAGTTTGACGGCACGACGTGGCAGCTGTTCGGCGAGGTGCTCTCGGCTACCGGCAGCTGACCAAAAACGGGCCGGCGGCAGGTAGTGCCAGCTCCGCCGCCGGCAGCCCCAATTGTGCGTCGGACTGAACTACTGTTTCGGCTCGATCACGATCGGCGCTTCGAGCGCAAGACGCCGCCGCGCACCAAGGTCCGCATCAACCGCGGCGATCCAATTGCCAGGTAACGGTAAGTCGATGCCCTCGACCTGCCAATTGCCGTCCTGGTCTTGCGAGGCATTTCGCGCCACCGCCTTGTTCCCAGCTGCTGGGGCAATCAGCGTGAACGTCAACTGATTTGCGGCGAGCGATTCGTAATTCTCGTCCCAAAGTCGAATGACGGCACGCGCTTTGCCGACATGACCGGGAATAATTGCCACATCGGCCATGCCGGCGCGCGAATGAATGTGAACGAAAGCCGCGTCGAGAGGAACATAGGCGGTAGCTGGGGTGCTGATGCGTGTGGCTTGCCGGCGCCATCGCGCCGAGAAAGCCCACCACCACGATGGCGGCGAAGCCGAGCACGGTTTCGGCCACACTGTTCTGTTGCAGGCGGCTGACAGTGCCGGCGGTTGCTAGCCGTGGGGTAAGATACAGCCGATTGACCGCAGCGATGGCGATGATCGCCGCAAGCAGCCCGAGCTTGACCAGGATGAGCTCGCCGTAGGCCGTCGTAATCAGATGGCCGAGACTTCCAACTTCATACCAGCTGTTGACGATGCCTGAGGCCAGCAGTGCGCCGACGCTTGCCAAGCCAAGCAACGAAAACCGCCGCACCGCCAGCGCAGTGACCGCAGCCCAGCTTGGCTCTTTCTCGCGCCACGCGGCAGCCAGCAGCATCGCGAGTGGCGGCAAGCTGCCGAGCCAGGCGCCGGCAGCCAGCAGATGCACCGCATCGGCGGCCAAAGAGAATTCACCGGCGCCGCCCGGTGTCGCGCCGGCATGGCCGATCCAGGCTGGACCGATCAGAAAACCCACAGCGAAAATGATTGAGAGCACACCCCACGGCCCGCGCTCTGACCCACGCTCTGCCGTACCTCTCCACATGCGGATTGAGCCGGCGAGCAGTACGGCCGCGGCAAATCGCGCTGTCCAAATCTGGCCGAAGCGGGTCTCGGTGGCGACGGTCCAGATGCCGCCGTTGCTCCAGAGGTCTCCGATCGGCGCGCCATAGATGTCGGCGGCGAGCAGCACGAGCCAGATCGCGCCTGAAAGGACGGCCGCTGCAAGGCTCGCCCACACGATCCAGGCCCACCGGAGGCGCAGCCGCTTCGCCGCGCCGTGTGTGGCCATCCCCGCTAGCGCGAACGCCGGGGCAGCGACCGCAAACTCAAAAATCACCGCTCCCGCCGCCACGATGGTTGCGGCGAAATGCACGGCACGCACATAAACCAGTAGATCGCCCAAAATTATGGTCCACCGACGCGGAAGGTGAAACTTCCTTCTGTCTTATGGGTATCGACCGAAAGCACATGCCAGCGCACGCGGTAGGTGCCCTGTGACAGAGACTTTAGTCCAACACGCATGGTATTGCCGCTGATTTGCGGCTTGCCGGTATCGACGCGCCCGCCATTGGCGTCCGTGACCTGGACCGAGCTGAACGCCGCCTCGAGATTCTGCGTGAACGTCAACGCAAGTTCGCGCGGCGCGCTCGCCACCGTGCTGCCGACCAGCGGACTGGCGTGATCAAGAAAAGCGTGGGCATACGCGGCGATATTGCTTAATGCCGCCACGGCCAT
>DASZCJ010000374.1:0-2109 GCA_035943155.1 Xanthobacteraceae bacterium
CTTTCGTATTGCTTCCGAATGTTGGCCAATGAGGCACAAATACAAAGTTTCAGGGGGAAAGCTTCAGGGTCAGAGTAGAAAACGTCCGGATTTTCCACGGTCCCTAGCTGTTTTGAAAACTTCCACGGACCGAAATGATGCGCTTGCATTGGCGCCCCCAAGGGGAATCGAACCCCTGTTTTCGCCGTGAGAGGGCGACGTCCTGGGCCGCTAGACGAAGGGAGCCGATCCCGGAAATAGCCGCGATGGCGCGGCGGCGCAAGCAGGGGATTGGATCGGTTACGGCGCTCCGGTAAATCGCAAACGGCCGGTCTGCTTGAGCGTCTTGATATCGAACGTGCGCAATTCGCTCGCGCCGTCGAGCTCGATCAGCACGGCAATGCGACCCGCGGAGGCGGAGGTGGAGATCACACGCGCCCCTTTGGGCAGTTGCACCATGTCGTCGGTTGCGATGGTGACGGCGCCACTATTGAACATCCGATAGCCGATGACGGTGACGACCGCCGCGATGGCGAGCGCCGTGGTCAGCGCCGAGATCAGCATGATGACACGCGCGCGGGCGACCACTTGCGCTGTCGCCGACTCGGCGGGCTCGCCGGCGATTGATAGATTGGCGCGGCGCCCTGCACTGGACACATTTGCGCCGGACTTATTCATGGTATCCCCCTCGCCCACGCAAGCTTCCGTTCTGGTGGCCCCCGATGAGGCTGGCGAACGGCTCGATCGGTTGCTGGCCCGCCGCCTCGCCGACTTCTCGCGCTCGCGGCTGAAGATCCTGATCGAGGCCGGCACGGTCGAAGTCGACGGGCATACGATCCGCGATCCCAGCCATCGGGTCAATTCCGGAGCCGCCATCACGGTTGACGTGCCGACGCCGCGCCCGGCGCGGCCAGGCCCTGAGCCCATCCCACTCACCGTGGTTTACGAGAACAACGACATCATCGTGATCGACAAGCCCGCCGGCCTCGTCGTTCATCCGGCCGCCGGCAACTGGACCGGTACGCTGGTCAATGCCTTGGTCGCCCATTGCGGCGACAGCCTCTCCGGCGTCGGCGGCGAACGTCGGCCCGGCATCGTTCACCGGCTCGACAAGGATACGACTGGTCTCATGGTGGTGGCGAAGAACGATCGCGCGCATGCGGCGCTCGCTGCACAATTCGCCGATCACGGCCGTAGTGGCGCGCCGTTCGAGCGCGGCTATCTCGCGTTTGTTTGGGGAGCGCCTGACCGCCCGCATGGCCGGATCGACCGCCCGATCGATCGCGACCCGCGCGCGCGCGACCGCATGGCGGTGCGTGAAGGCGGCCGCGCGGCCGTTACGCATTGGCAGGTGCTGGAACGCTACAGCGGTGCCGGTCCGAAACGGCTGCGGGCCAAGTTAGGGGCGAAGTCAAAAGCGGCCGATAGGCCAAGCGCTATCGCCAGTTTCCTGGCCTGTCGGTTGGAAACCGGGCGAACTCACCAGATTCGGGTCCATTTGGCCTCAATTGGCCACGCGCTCCTTGGCGATCCGGTCTATGGGGCTGGGCTGCGCACCAAGGCGGCGCTTTTGCCGCAAGGGGCCCAAGATGCCCTTGTGGCCCTTGGCAGACAGGCCCTTCATGCCCATATCTTGAGCATTAAGCACCCGTTAACTAGCGAAATCCTTGAGTTCCGGTCGGAACTGCCGCCTGATCTTGCCCGTTTGCATGATGAGCTGGCCGGAAGTCGGGCCGGCAATGGCGGTGAGTAGTTCGGTGGCATGAGAATTCCGCGGGTTTTCAGCGCCATTTGAGCAAGAATCAATTCAGCATCGCGCCGAAGTGATGCCTGTTTCGCTTCCGCTCGGCTGATTCGACCGTGTATGTTGCGGGTGCGAGATGATGGAACCGGCGTCGTCGGCTCCGAAGAGCGACGACCCGTTCGCCCGCCGCACCGCGGGGGCATTTATATGGAGGGCGCTGTCATGGCCCAAACTGCTGCACTGCCCATGCTATCGGGCGAAACCGGCCTCACCCGGTATTTGGAAGAGATCCGGCGGTTTCCAATGTTGGAGCCGCAGGAAGAATTTATGCTGGCCAAGCGCTGGCGCGAGCATGGCGACCGCAACGCGGCGCATAAGCTCGTCAC
>DASZCJ010000375.1:0-6988 GCA_035943155.1 Xanthobacteraceae bacterium
GCCATGAACTGAGTATCGACGCCATGCCCGATATGTGTACCAGTATTGCGGACCGGAAGGCCGATCTCCTTGAGCACAGTAAGCTCTGCCGAGGTTGCTGGTTGAAGTCCGGCAGCGCCGGAAATTATCGCGCTGTGCACACGGTCGACTTGGCCGGTTATGGCGTGCCATTGCCGGCGCAGCGACGCTTCGGCGTCGCCCGGCTGGCGTACGTTGCGATCGGAAAAAACCTGCGAAATTCGCGCACGCGGCCGCGCTCCTCGGGCCGTCGCATGTTCTTTGCTCTCAAGCATCAGGAACGCGCCCATTGTTGCGAAGGCGATGCCGCCTTCGGGACCGCGATCCCACACCGGAGCAAATTTGTTTTTCAGGACGACGCCGCCGAGTTCGAATGCCAGCAGCACGTCCCAACGTGTGCCATGATAAGCGCCGCCGACCAGCGTCAGCTCGCTTTGTCCGGCGGCAATGCGCGCCTGCGCGACGCGCACGGCGTCAACGCCTGCGGATTCCTCGCCCATGAAGGTGCGTGAGGAGCCGACAATGCCGTGGACCAGCGAAATATTGCCGGCAAGCAAATTGGGCAGCTGCGCCAAGAATAAGGTCGGCCGCAGATCGCTCATCAGCCGCTCGTTGAGAAAGGCGCCCGGCTGATTGGTCTTGCGCAGCCCGGCCATGATCGCCGTATCGACCGCGATATCGCGTTCGCCGCCGCCGGCGGCGACGATCATGTCGGTATGGTCGAGCAATTCAGCCTTGCCGGCTATCCCGGCGTCGGTCAGCGCCAGCCCGGCGGAATAGACCCCGACCCGTTGCCACGTCTCCATCTGCCGCTGATCGCTTTTTTTCGGGATCTGCTTGTCGAAGCTCATCGGCGGCAGCTGATGCACGATGTAGGGTGCAAAGCTCTTGTCGTCGTATGGCGGCGGCTCGCCGCGCTCGAGATGCTCCCAGGCTTTTTCCAGCCCCTCACCCAGGCAGGTGAGAAGCCCGACGCCCGTGATCCACACCTCACGGCGTTCGGTCACTTCGCAAACTCCTTGGCCGGAAAGTTGATGCGCTCAGCCCATTCCCACAGTCCGGCGCGAAGTTCCGGGCTCGGATAGGGAATGATGCGATAGGTCAAGGTCGCGTCACAAATCGCGGCGCCTTTGCACCACCCTTTGGCTTCGCCGATGGCGTAGCCGGAGCCCTCGTGAATGACTTTGCCTTCGAATTCGAGCTGGTCGCCTGGAAAAACCGCGTTGCGGATTTTGCCTTCCTTCACGCCGGCAAGCGCCGGAAGTCCGGTGAAGCCGGTGAGCGCGCTCACCAGCCAGCCGGTGGTTTGTGCCATGCATTCAATCAAGAGCACGCCCGGCATCAGCGGATAACCGGGGAAATGGCCCTCGAACACCGGGCTCTGCAACGGAACCGTGCAGATGGCGCGCGCAACACGTTCGCCGACATTGACGTCGACGAAGCGGTCGATCATCTGAAAATACTCAAGACGCATGGGGCGCTCAGGCGCCCTTGGCAGCGATCAACTCGTCGATTCGCTCGCACAGGTTCTTCAGGACGAAGTACTGGTCGGTAGTAGCTTTGCCCTCGTTGACCTCCTGCCTCCATTGCTCGAGCGGCAGCTTTATGCCGAAGGCCTTATCGATGGCGAACGCGATGTCGAGAAAATCGAGACTATCGATCTCGAGATCGTTGATGGCATGACTTTCCGGCTTGATATTCTCGCGCGGGATATCGCAAGTCTCCGCAATGATTTCAGCCACTTTATCGAATGTGGTGGACATCGGGCGTGCTCTTTTGGTCGATCGAAGAACAAGCGCCGGCCCAGCCCGGCGCGAGCAAGCCCGGTCGCGTCGGGCCCCTCATTTGTGAACGCCCCGTATAGCGAAGGATGCTGGTAAGTTCAACGGCGGCGGCCGCGATTGCAGGCACGCTCAGCCACCGGAAAAAGCCGTATTTTTTTGATTTAGCGCAAGAGCTTATCGCGTCGATGCCAAACCGCATGAGTGGGCGCCGAGCATGATCGGCCGCCACGCTTGATCGGCAATGCCATGTTGCCTAAGGGAACGACCGGAGAGGACAGGGGGCCAATGCCGAAAGCGCTCGTGCGCAAGCGGTGCTTCGTCCAGATGACCGGTTACGAGCCGGTCGGTCCGGAACACCAGCATCGCCGCTTCATTCGCGAGATGGCGCGGTTCCAGAAGGCGTGGAACGTACAAGGCAAGGTATCGCCGCCGAAAGTATCGGCCGATGGGGCGGTGGCAAACTGGACGGTGGATACCTGGGGACCGAATTGGCGCGTCACGACGGATTTTCACTGGTTTCGCTGGGATGATTTCGTCGCCGCCGACATGGCGATGAGCGATTGGTGGCGCTTTCCGCTCGGCATTGCCGCTCTCATGGAATTCGTCCTGACCGGAACGGTGGTGCGCTATTTCATCGTGGCCTGGCGCTACGGCGCGTTTTTTCTTTCTCCACTGATTTACATTGCCGGAATGATGTGGCTGTCGATTGCGGCGACGCGATTTGCCGTGATTCATGGCGGCTTGCCCTATCGCATGCTGTTGGCGCCGCTGCTTTGGCTCGCAATCTTTGCAGGCCTGCGCTGGACCTTCGGCCGTATGGTCCACATCGGCTATGCATTGGACGATTGGTATTTCGCGCGCGACCTCATCCACCACGCGCGGCCGCAGGTCCATGAACGTCTCGATCGGCTCGCGCGAGAGCTGGTTCGCCTGATGCGCGAGACCGACGCTGATGAAGTCATCGTCGACGGCCACAGCCTCGGTGCGCCGCTGTCGCTTGTGGTTATCGATCGCGCACTCCAGCTCGATCCGCAGCTTTGTACCGGAACGAAGCCGTTGCACATCGTCTCGACCGGCTCATCGCTCCTGAAAGTGGCCTTGCACCCGGCGGCCGGCTGGCTGCGCGAGGTGGTTCAACGCGTGGCAAATACGCCGGCTATCTACTGGGTCGAATACCAGGCGCTGGTCGATATCATTAATGTGTACAAGGTCGATCCCGTCGTCGCGCTGGGCCTGCCACCCACCGGCAAACCGATTGTCAAAATCTTCCGCATTCGGCTGATGGTGGAGGAGCACACCTATCGACGGTTCCATCTCAATTTCCTGCGCATCCATCGGCAGGCGGTGATGGGCAATGAGCGGCGCTACTTCTATGATTATTACATGCTGTGTTGCGGACCGATCCCGCTGGTGGATCGTGTCGCAAATCCGGAACAGGCAGTCGCGATTTTTGCCGCGGATGGTGCACTAAATTTAGGTGGAGGCGTCGAAGTCAAACAAGGTTCGTCGGCCGCGGCGGGGGGCTTTGATAGGTGACCGCGACCATTGCGAAGATCATTTGGCTGATCAGCGGCCTTGCCTGGTTCGCGCTGCGCCTTCTTCCGCGCCGGCGCTCGCGCAAGACGCCGGTGCGCTATTCGGCGCGCGGCTTGCGCGAATTTGCTCTTCTCGCCGCGTCGTTTAGCGGGCTGGGCATCGTACCTTGCATCTATGTGACGACCCATTTTCCCCGCTTTGCCGATTATCCGCTGATACCCGCGCTGAGCTACCTCGGAATTGGCGTTGAGGTCGTCTGCCTATGGCTGTTCTATCGAACTCATCATGACTTGGGAGACAATTGGTCGGTCAGTCTCGACCTGCGCGAACGCCACACGCTCGTCACAACCGGCGTCTACGCCCTGGTGCGGCATCCGATGTATGCCGGGTTCTGGTTGATGGCGCTCGGCCAAGCCTTGCTTCTGCCCAATTGGGTTGCCGGATCTGCCGGTTTGGTTGGCTTCGGCATCCTGTTTTTCGGGAGAGTCGGCCGTGAAGAAGCGATGATGACCGCGGCGTTTGGCGAGGAGTATCGGGCCTATATGCGCCGCACCGCGCGGGTGGTTCCATGGTTGTATTGATTTGGCTTTGCTGAGCTCAATCACGTTGCATTTTTGCTACAGGTGCGCGCCGGTTTGCGGGGAAGGGCAGGATTCAGGGGGATTTCGAGGGCAAAATCTGGCAGTGCAATATGAACCGTTTAGAATGCAAAATGGCTCGGATGTGAGGCCGGGCCCGGCGATCGTGAGGGGTCAGAGGGGGTCATGAAACGTTCGTGGCGACTGACGGCGATTGGGATTCTGACCGTTGGGATGATTTTTTCTCTCGGAACAAATCCGGGCGCGGCGCAATCGCGTGCGCATGTCTACCTGCTGCGCGGCCTAATGAACATTTTCTCGCTGGGCATGGATACGCTCTCCGCTCAGCTGAACCGGAACGGCGTCTACGCTACGGTGCACGGCTATGGCGAGTGGCAGTCGCTCGCCGATCGAGCGGCGGTAGATTTTAAGGCCGGTAAAGAAGGGCCGATCATCCTGATCGGTCATTCGCTCGGCGCCGATGCGGTGATGGAAATGGCGGCTTATTTGGGTCGCAAGGGCATCCCGGTCGCGATGGTCGTGCCGTTCGATGGTACGCAATCGTTTGCGGCGAGCGACAATGTTGCCCGCGTGCTCAATCTCACGCAGCGCGACTATGCCTATATGCGACGTGGCCCCGGTTTCCACGGCACCCTCGCCAATGTCGACGTCAGTTCCGATCCGAATATCGACCATATCAATATCGACAAGTCGCCGCGGCTGCACGCGCGCGTTGTCAACGAGATTCTCGCGATCACCGGTGGCCATCGCCTCGCGGCGCCGAGCGGCCCCAAAGCTGCGCCCGCGAGTGCGCCGGCTGGTCAGGACGGTGGCACGGGTAGCACCACGCCTGCCAGCAATAGCCTCAAGCCTGACACGGCGCCTGCCGTCCCACCCGCCATCGCACCGACGCAGGCAACTCCCGGCAAAACCGGCAATGGCGCCGATCCAGGCAAAGCAAGCCCGGTCGCCGATGGCGCGCCCGTTATTGCACTTCCGGAGCGCGGGAGCACGCGCCAGAACGCCGAAACCTCAGTCTCGCCGCCGCACAAACCGGCGGCGTCCGCGCCGGTGTTGCGCGCCGAACAAGTGCCGAACTGATCTTTTTTGCCGGTTTTTTGATTACCGATCGTTTGATTGTCAGCTTTGATTGCCAACACAGCTTGGCGAGGAAGCGCGTCACTCTCGCATCGGGACCGGCACTTCAATCGGCGCACAATTGCTGCGTCCTTGCATCAGGCAATCTTGTTCGCGTTGTAGATCGCTGATCGTGTCGGCGATCCATACGCCCAGGCCAACGAGCACGGCAACGATTGCCAGCGCGATGAGATTCATAATCATCCGGTGGCGATAATCGATCGGTTCGTCTTGCTCCTGTTCGAAGCGTGCGAACTCGTCGATATCGTCTTCCGTCGGCTCGATTGTGAAGGCCTCGCGCGCCGGCTTGCCGGGCTGGCGCGGCTCAAAGCGCAACACTTGGCCGAATACTTCGGCGTCCCGTGGATTGGGCCGGTTGCGGATTGCCTTTGAACTGCCACGCATCATGGTCAGGATACGCCTCTGCGGCAAAATCGCCAGTCGCCGAATCTATAGGCAGCAGTGATAAAGCTGCGTAAATATAATGCCGAAACGGTGGCAGCCGTTTCCTAGCTTGGTCCGCCGAGCTACATTCGGCAAGTTCAAATTCGTTGCCACATGCGGCGTTCGGCCGGTCGGCCCCGGTACGGAGATTTTCATGAGCAAATGTTTTAAGGGCGTGCTGTTGCAAAGTTCCGCCATCGCGCTTGCGATCACCGCGATTCAATTCGCGGCAGTCCTGACGGCGGTGGCGCCTGCCGCCGCGACAGACGATTACGATGTCGGCACGATCCATATTTCGCAACCCTGGTCGCGGGCCACTGCGAAAGGAGCGGCCACCGGGGCGGGTTATATGACGATTACTAACAAAGGCGCCGTACCCGATAAGGTCAGCTGCGTTTCGGACGATGCTAGCGCGCAGTGCGAGATCCACAGCATGACGATGGAAGGCGGCGTGATGAAGATGCGTCCGGTCGAAGGCGGCTTGGAGATCAAGCCAGGCGAATCCGTCATGCTCAAGCCGGGCGGCTATCATGTGATGTTCCGCGAGCTTAGGCACCCGCTCGATCAGGGAGCAACGGTCAAGGCAACCTTGAAGTTCGAGCACGCCGGTACGGTCGTCGTGGACTATCCGGTCCTTGCCCTTGGTGCGGCCGCTCCCGGCGCCGGCGGAACGATGATGCAAGGCTCTGGGATGCAAGGCTCTGGGATGCAAGGCTCTGGGATGCGTGACTCCGGCGGCCACATGAACATGCAAGGGCCCGGCGGCAGCACGATGCAGATGGACAAACGCTGAGCATCCTGACGCTTATGATACTCTGCTCTCGGTGTGGGCTAGACTTCTCTAAATGAAGTATCGGCCGCCAGCTAAGAGCGCAAGCGCTGACGACTTTGACGCCTAAGGGCGCTATCGATTTTTGCTCGGAGCCAGTCACTGAACTTCCCCAATTGGGCGGAGGCTCGCGTCATGAATTTAACCGTCCCGCTCGCTTCGTGCGGAACGTTCGAAGTTTACCGACAAGGATGTCGCAGAATTCCGGCGCTAAGTGGCTGATTGATCGATCGTTCCCCCTTGCTGGCCAGGTCACTCTGGAGAACTCGATTTTTCATTAGAGGAGACTTGCAAATGGCTGCGCCAAAAGCGCCTCAAGGTGTGAATTTTGATCGCCGCCATTTCTTCGAAAACACTCTGATGCGTGTTGCCACCACGGTACGGATGCGCGCATTTGCTTCACTTGTTCTTATTGCCACCCTCTACCCAGCCAATTCGGCGTTCGCTCAGACGGCGAACGCGCCATTCGGCGATGTTGCCCACCACGTGGTCCGGCTGGATGGGGTGCGCTTTCATTATGTGACCGCAGGTTCTGGCGAGCCGGTCGTCCTGCTCCCCGGCTGGCCGGGAAGCTGGATCGCTTGGAGGAAGATGATCCCGCTGTTCGTCAACGCCGGGCGGCAGGTCTATGTGCTCGACCCGCGCGGGTTCGGGGACAGCGA
>DASZCJ010000376.1:0-6460 GCA_035943155.1 Xanthobacteraceae bacterium
ACCGCTTCCAGCCACCGAATGTGTAATAGGACAGCGGCACTGGGATCGCGAAATTTATTCCGACCATCCCGACCTGCACGCGGTTCGTGAAGTCGCGCGCGGTGTCGCCGTCGCGCGTAAAGATCGCGACGCCGTTGCCGTATTCGTGTTCGGACGGTAGCCGCAGCGCTTCTTCGTAATCTTTGGCGCGCACCACTGAAAGCACGGGCCCGAAAATCTCCTCTTTGTAGATGCGCATGTGCGGCTTTACTTCATCGAACAGACAACCGCCGATGAAATTGCCGTTCTCATAGCCCTGCAGCTTGAAATTGCGGCCATCGACCACGAGCTTGGCGCCTTCTTTGATGCCGTCCTCGATGTAACCCTTCACCTTGTTGAGGAGTTCGCGGGTGACCATGGGCCCGTAATCGACGCCGGCATCGTTGGCGGGTCCGATCTTTAATCCCTCGACGCGCGGAGCGAGTTTTTGCATCAGCGTGTCGGCAGTCTTCTTGCCGACTGGCACGGCAACCGAGACCGCCATGCAGCGTTCGCCGGCGGAGCCGTAGCCGGCGCCGATCAGCGCGTCGACGGCCTGGTCCATGTCGGCATCGGGCATCACGATCATGTGGTTCTTGGCGCCGCCGAAGCACTGCACGCGTTTGCCGTGCGCGGTGCCAGTCGCATAGATGTATTCGGCGATCGCCGATGAGCCGACGAATCCGATTGCCTTGACACGGCGATCGGTCAGCAATGCGTCGACTGCTTCTTTGTCGCCGTTGACGACATTGAGGACGCCTTCCGGCAGCCCGGCCTTTAGGAACAGTTCGGCGATGCGCAGCGGCACCGAAGGGTCCCGCTCGGACGGCTTGAGGATGAATGTGTTGCCGCAAGCAATCGCCGGGGCGCATTTCCACAGCGGAATCATTGCCGGAAAATTGAATGGCGTAATGCCGGCGACCACGCCGAGCGGCTGACGCATGGAAAACAGATCGATGCCCGGACCGGCGCCGTCGCTGAATTCGCCTTTCAACAAATGCGGAATGCCGCAGGCGAACTCCACAACTTCCAGGCCGCGCTGGATGTCGCCACGCGAGTCGGCGACCGTCTTGCCGTGCTCGGAGGAGAGCAGGCGCGCGAGATCGTCGAACTCGCCCTGGATGAGTTCCAGGAACTTGAACATGACGCGGGCACGGCGCTGTGGATTGGTGGCGGCCCAGCCCGGGAAAGCGGCCTCTGCATTGGCGATCGCTTTGTCGACGTCGGACTTGTCAGCGAGCGCGACCCTCGCCTGCACTTCGCCGGTATTGGGATCGAAGATATCGCCGAACCGGCCCGAGGAGCCTTTTACTGTCTTGCCGCCGATGAAATGACCGATCTCGCGCATCGTCTTGTCTCCCTGGGCCACAGCGCCGCTATAACCACCAACGCCGGCTATCTTGCTGTTTTTTTAGCCACCGGTCACGAGGTTGCGAGCCGAAGTCCGCTTGTCACGGACACTCGCGCCTTTTAACCATTTCCTAGCGTCATACTAGTCATTACAGCGCGGCCTTTTGGCTGCTGGCCGCATCGCCGCCTTGTTCCCATCTCCGATGCGCAATGCAGCCCGTCGGACAACGGACGCAGGACGGCATTTCTCGTCATGACATCATGGTCCAATGGGTGTATAGGCCCGCCGCTGCCTCCGCGCAGCCACAGATCCGGAGCAGGGACGAGGACGTCCTGTTCATAATCTATGACCGATAGCCTGAGCGCTTCCGCACCCGGAAGCGAAATGCCCGCGACCGGCACCCGCGACGCACGAGCGCATGCCGGCTTTTGGGGCCTGACGCTCGGCAGTATCGGGGTCGTTTACGGCGACATCGGCACGAGCCCGTTATACGCGTTACGGGAATCCGTGCTTGCCGCAGGCGGTACAGCGGACGGCGTAGCCCGCGATATCGTGCTCGGCGTGTTGTCGTTGATGCTTTGGGCGCTCATCATCGTCGTCACCCTCAAATACGTTGTGATCTTGCTGCGCGCCGACAACAACGGTGAGGGCGGGACGCTAACCTTGATGGCGCTTGCCTTGCGCGCCGTGGGACGAGTCGACAGAGCCGTCGGTTGGGTGGCTCTTCTCGGTATTACCAGCGCTGGGCTGTTTTATGGTGACGCGGTTATCACGCCGGCTTTGTCTGTTCTCTCGGCGGTTGAGGGAATCGACGTCGCGACACCGGCATTCCATGAATATGTGGTACCGCTCACCGTGGTGATTTTAGTTGCACTATTTACCGTCCAATCGCGCGGGACCGCCAAGGTCGGAGCTTTGTTCGGCCCGATCACCACGATCTGGTTCATCGCGATTGCATCGGTCGGTATTTGGCACATCGCCTCCGATCCAAGCATCCTGCTCGCGTTCAATCCAGTCTATGGCATAGAGTTTCTGACCGGACACGGTGTTATCGGCCTGTTCACGCTCGGCGCCGTTTTTCTCACTGTCACCGGCGCCGAGGCGCTCTACGCGGATCTGGGTCATTTTGGCCGTAAGCCGATCCAGACCGCTTGGTTCGGATTTGTCCTACCTTCTTTGGTGGCAAATTATCTGGGTCAGGGCGTGCTTGTGCTTGCCGATCCCAAGACCATCCAAAATCCGTTTTTCCTGCTTTACCCGTCATGGGCCTTGATTCCCATGGTCATACTCGCGACGGCAGCGACCGTCATCGCCAGCCAAGCTGTCATTACCGGGGCCTATTCGCTGACGAGCCAGGCCATCCAGCTCGGCCTCATGCCGCGCTTGGAAGTGCGTCACACTTCGGCGCACCAGGTCGGCCAAATCTACATGCCCCGTGTTAACGGCCTGCTTCTTATCGGCGTGTTGTTGTTGGTTGTGACGTTCCGCTCGTCGAGTGCCATGGCTTCCGCCTATGGCATTGCGGTTACCGGAACTATGGTGGTCACCGGAATGATGGCATTCATCGTCATGTGGAAACTTTGGCGCTGGTCCATCGTGGCCGCCGCGGCGTTGATGCTGCCGTTTCTGCTCGTCGATCTGACTTTCCTCTCGGCCAATATGCTCAAAGTCGTGGAAGGCGGCTGGGTGCCGTTGGCGATCGGCGGATTGGTGATGCTGGTCATGTATACGTGGCGCCGCGGCAGCAGACTGCTGTTTTCTAAAACCCGCCGGCTCGAAACGCCACTCGACGATCTCGTCCGCATACTGGAAAAGAAACCGCCGCAGCGGGTGCCTGGCACTGCCGTATTTCTCACCAGCGATCCGAAAAGCGCGCCGACCGCGCTCCTGCATAGCCTTAAGCATTACAAGGTGCTGCACGAAAAGAATGTCATCCTTAGCGTCGAAACCACGCACACGCCGCGCGTGGACAATGACAAGCGCGTGCGCATCGAGCCGGTCGGCTCGACCTTCCTGCGGGTCCTGTTGCGTTTCGGCTATATGGAGACGCCGAACATTCCGCGCGCGCTCGCGATCGCGCGTAAGCTCGGTTGGCAATTCGATATCATGTCGACCTCGTTCTTCCTGTCACGCCGAACGCTCCGGCCGGCTACGCATTCCGGAATGCCGCGCTGGCAAGACCGTTTGTTCATCGGCTTAGCGCGTTCCGCCAACGACGCGACCGATTATTTCCAGATTCCGACCGATCGCGTCGTCGAGGTTGGGACGCAAGTCACAGTGTAAGTCACGGTGTAAGCCCTTCATCTCCGAGGCGAGAACAATTAGGCTTAGCGCGCTGCGAGCGTAGGAGTGCGAGGATGGCGGATCAAAACCCTCAGGTGCGGGATCTGACGCCACAGGAAGTTGCCGAGGGCCTGCGAGAGGGCCGTTTCATGCTCGTCGACGTCCGCGAGCCAAATGAAACGGCGGTCGAACGCTTTCCCGACGCCGTTATTGTTCCGCTGTCCACCTTCGATGCCGTCGCCATCCCCGACCCCGCCGGGCGCGACGTGGTGTTTGCCTGCCGCTCCGGGCGCCGATCGGTAACCGCTTCGCTTGCGGCGCAGGAGCAAGGCTTTCCTTACGGCTCGCATCTCGCCGGTGGTTTGCTGGCGTGGAAGGCCGCGGGCCTGCCGACCGAAACGTGACGACGCTCGGCCGGTCTCCATTCATCCCCCAAGGGGCGGACCGGCGCCGATCCAGGCGCGCGGATTGGCTCGCGGCTGGCACGGCGGCGAGCGCAATTTGTTTGGTGCTCGCTCTCGCCCTTTCGGTCGTTTTATGTCCTGGGCTTGCCGCTGCGCAGAAACAGCGCGTGGTCAATTATTATAATTGGTCTGACTATCAGGACCCGACGGTGCTCGACGAGTTCACTAAGGAAACTGGAATCACGGCGCGCTTCGACACTTTTGATTCCAACGACACGCTGGAAGCGAAATTGTTGGCCGGCCAGTCCGGTTATGACGTCGTGGTGCCGAGCGCCTATTTTCTCTCCCGACAGATCAAAGCCGGCATTTTTCGCCGGCTCGACAAAACGAAACTGCCCAATCTGAAATACGCGTGGCCGGATATTGCAAAACAACTCGCCGTTTACGATCCCGAAAATGATTATGCGGTCAACTATATGTGGGGGACAACGGGGATTGGCTACAACGTCAAAGCAGTGAAGCGGATTTTAGGCCCGGATGGTACGATTGATAGCTGGGATTATATTTTCAATCCGGAAAAGATCGCCAAATTCAAAAGTTGCGGCATACATCTTCTCGATTCGTCCGATGACATAATGTCGGCCGGGCTGCATTATCTTCATCTCGATCCGAACACCGGCGATCCAGGCGATTTGAATACAGTCACCGAACTTCTGCTCAAGATCAGGCCTTACATCCGTAAATTCCATTCATCGGAATATCTTAACGCGCTCGCAACCGGAGAGATCTGTCTGGTCGTCGGCTTTTCCGGCGACGTCAAGCAGGCGCAAAAGCGTGCGACTGAAGCAAAGGGCGGCATCGAGATCGGTTATTCGATTCCGAAAGAAGGTGCGCAGCTATGGTTCGATAATCTGTCAATTCCAAAAGACGCGCCCCATCCCGACGAGGCGCATGAGCTGATCAACTATCTGATAAAGCCGGATGTTGCCGCGAAAAACACCAACTACGTATCCTACGCCAACGGCGATGTGCCAAGCGATCTCATCGATAAAGCAATCCGCGATGATCCAACGGTCTACCCGGATGCCGCGACTATGGCGAAGCTCTATACCATCGTTGCGCACGACCAAAAGACGCAACGGCTGATCAATCGGCTATGGACACGGATCAAGACCGGGCAATAGAACCTTTTGACAAGCGCCGCTAGGCGACAGGCGGCACGACAGGGAGAGGAGCGTTTATGAGGAATATCGCACGAGCGGCGCCGACTAGGCGCTGCCTCCTCAAGACCACGGCAGCGCTGGCGGCCGGGATTGCCGCCCCGGCGCTTAGCGGCGTGCGCGCGGCGCGCGCCGATTACCCCGATCGTCCGGTGAAGGTCGTGGTCGCCAACACACCAGGCGGTCCGTCAGACATCGTTGGCCGCATGGTCACCGCGGCCCTCGATCAATCGACCGGCAAGACGTTCATCATCGAGAACCGCGGCGGCGCCGGCGGCAATATCGGGATGGAATACGTGGCGCGTTCCAATCCGGACGGCTACACGATCTTGCTGGCGACCAACGCCTTTTCGGTCAACTACGGGCTCTACAATCAGCTGCCATACGACCCTTACAAGGATTTCGTCGCAGTCAGCGAGTTGGCGTCTTCGCCGAATACGTTCGTCGTTAGGGCTGAGTCGCCAGCCAAGACGATTAAGGATTTCGTCGCGCTCGCGCGCGCCACTCCGGAAAAGTACAACTGCGCGACCCCGCCAATCGGCACGACGCCGCAACTCCTTCTTGAGATGTTCAAGATCCGGGCGGAGCTACCGAAGCTCGCCGACGTTGTTTTCAAGGGTGGCGGCGATGCGATCCAGGCGCTGTTGACCGGCACGGTCGAGTTGAGCGTGGGCTCGCTCGGACCGGCTCTGCCTCACATCAAGGCCAGCACGTTCCGCTGCCTTGCGATCTGCGGCGACAGCCGTTGGCCGGAATTACCTGACGTGCCGACGATGGAGGAGGCGGGCTACAAGGGATTCAGCTTTGGAACGGACATGGTGCTGCTTGCGCCGGCCAAGACGCCGCCGGCCGAGGTCAAATGGCTTGAGAGCGCGACCCTGAAGATTCTGGCGACACCGGAAATGAAAGATAAGCTGTTTCAGTCTGGCTTTTTGGTTCGGGCCAAAGGCGCGGACGCGGCTTGGTCGCGCGTGACAAGCGAAATCGAGACATTCAAAAAGATTATCGATCAAGCGGGTATTACCAAGCTCTGATCCGAGCCCAAAGCAAAAGTGCGGCGGCTTGGCGCGCCGCCGCACTCGGCGATGATTTGCAGCTGATCGCTATTAAAGTTCTTTGCCGATGGCTTGGTCGACCGAATAAGGACCACCGCCGCGGATTGCGATGAGGAAGCAGGCTGCCCC
>DASZCJ010000377.1:0-6031 GCA_035943155.1 Xanthobacteraceae bacterium
AAGGCATCAGCGACCTCTTTGGGCATATAGCTTTCGTCGTGCTTGGCGAGAATCGAATCGGCCTTAAACGTGCCGCCTGCCTCGAGCGCACCTTCGGCCACCACACCCTGCCCTTCGCGAAAGAGATCCGGCAGCACGCCCTGATAGCTGACCGGAATGCCGTTCTTGCCGTCGGTCACTTCGAAACGCACGTTGAGATTATCGCCGCGCACCACACTGCCGTCTTTGACCAAGCCGCCAAGCCTGATACGCGTCCCCAGCCCGACATGCCTCTCCATAACATCGCTCGGCGAATTGAAGAACACGATCGAATCCTGGAGCGCGTTGAGCATCAGGGCGACCGCGATGGCGAGCACGCCGACCCCGCCGCCGATTAGAACGAGACGCCGTTGCTTGCGGGTCATAATGGCCCTCTCGACTGCATAGGGCGCTATCCCTCTAACCCAAGAGCTTTGACGAGATCATCGATACGTTTGACCTGGTCGGCCCGATCGGCCAGCGCGTGCCGGGCATCGGCCGCGGCAACTTTAGCTTTATCGCGATCGCCCAGCACCGCATAGGCGCGAACCAGACGCATCCAGCCGTCCACATCATTACCGTCGGTGTGCAACCTATCGGATAATCGCTGCACCATCCCGCGTATCATTTCGGCGTGCTCGCGGTCAGGCATATTCTCCGCCGCGGCAACGTCGGCCGCGCTCGGTCCTGCAGGACCGCCTGGCTCCGCCGTTACGCGTCCCAAAGCAGCGCTTACAAAATCTCGCCACGGCGCATCGGCGGGTGCATCAGCGAGAAGGGCGCGCCACTTTTGCGCCGCCGCATCGCGATCGCCGTCTTGCTCATCGGCAAGCCCGAGAAAATAACCCGCCTTGGCATTGTGCGGGTCGCCCGTCGCAGCGCGCTGAAACGCAAGCTTCGCCTCGTCGGTGACAACGCCATTGGCGGCGGCCACTAGCGCTTCGCCGAGATCGGCTTCGCGTGCCGGACTGTCGCCGTTGAGCGTGATCGCCTTCTTCTGCGCCACCACCGCATCGGCAAATCGGCCGAGCCGCAAATAGACCGGAGCGATCACCTCCCAGCCGGCGCCATCGTTCGGATTGCGCGCGAGATGATTTTCGACCTGACTGACCAGGCTGGCGATTGACCTATCTTCTTCGGGCGCAATGGATCGGGCAAACGCGGATTGTCCCGGAACGCTGGGCGATCCAAGTTTCAAATAAAGACCAAGTGCAACAAGCGGCACAATCACGATAGCTGCGCCGGCGGCGCGCCGCCGCGCGCGAACGCCGACGCCTGATCGCGGCGGCGCGGAGGCTTCGCCTTGCGCAGCAGCCAGCAAACGTCGCGATATTTCAACCCGAGCAGATTCGGCCTCGGCCTCGCCGATCAGGCCCACGGCGCGGTCGCGCGCGATCTCTTGGAGCTGATCCGCATACACCAACCTGTCGCTGCCGGTTGGTACAGCCGGCTTTCGTCCGAGCGGCCAAAGCACGGCAAACACCGCCGCCGCCGTCATCACCGCGAAAATGATCCAAAGCGTCATTATCGAAGCGCCTTAATTTCGAAGCAACTTGTTCCAACATCCCGGCTGCCGAAGGCGCCAATCTTATTGCGCCCGGTACGGCGCTGCGCGGTTACATCACGCGGTGAATACGGCCGCAATGGGAGTTCGCGCGCGGCAATTGCGCACTGCCGCTGTCCTCGCGCCGTGCGTTTGACGAAACAAGGGTGCCGCGAATGATGCCGCTTGAAGGCGGGCGCTATTGCGGCGAGCCGACGCAAACGGCGACTAAAGGCGTATTTGCGGCACTCGGTACCGGGCCGCAGGACGCGCCCCTTTCGCTGAGGAATTGCGCTTGATTACGCGTCGCTCCGCAATAGGCCGTGACCAGGATTTCGTTATCCTGGCATTGCACCGAGCATCCTGAAACGCAGTCTGAACGAATGACCCTGATGCTCGGGCTGGGTGGCCCCGGTGGACCTTTTTCGCCTTGTGGACCAGGAGGCCCCGGCGGCCCAATTGGGCCCGCCGGACCTACATCGCCTTATCCGGGCGGACCTTGCTCACCTTGCGGGCCCTTCCCACAGGCGGATAAGCCGGCGAGTAACGCCAGTGCCAGCGCCAAATGCGACACGCGCATCGTTGCATTCTCCCCAGAAAAAGCCGCTGCTGTATCCCGTTTAGAAGATCAAACTCGGCAGCTTGGCGCAAGGACTGAGACTGATAAGGCCGGCACCCTGGTAGCTGTGGAATGGTTTGTTTAACCTGCCAGTTTCATGCGACCCAAACAGAATTGAAGCGGCGAGACGGATAATGACAGGGAAAAATTGCATCGCGATCTCAGTACTGACGCTCGCGTTGGCGGCGGCACTCGCCGTAGCGGCCCCTGCTGCACGCGCGGACGACTACCCCACACGCGTGGTGAAACTCGTGGTGCCATTCCCCGCCGGCGGCACTGCCGACATCATGCCGCGCATCGTTGCGGAGCGGCTGTCGCGCAAATGGGGCCAGACGGTCATTATTGAGAACCATACCGGCGCCGGCGGCAATATCGGCGCCGAGGTCGTGGCCAAATCCGAGCCCGACGGTTACACCTTGTTGGCTTCGCCGCCGCCGCCACTGGTCATCAATCAGAATCTCTATCCGCAACTCGGATTCGATCCGCTGCAATTCGTGCCTATCGTTGTCATGGCGCGGGTGCCGAACGCGTTGGTCGTCAACCCCGATAAAATCGCAGCCAACAATGTGAAGGATTTCATCGCCTACGCGCAGACCAATTCCGGCAAAGTGACGGACGCCACGCAAGGCAACGGAACAACTTCTCAGCTCACTTCCGAAATGTTCCAGATGACGGCGCATGTGAAGCTGCAAAACGTGCCCTACCGCGGCTCCGCGCCGGCGCTCAACGATCTTGTCGCCGGCAGCGTCGACTGCATGTTCGACAATCTCGGCGTTTCATTGCAGCTCGTTAAGGCTGGCAAATTGAAGCTCATCGGTGTCGCGTCACCGCAGCGCATGGCGAGCCTGCCCGACGTACCGGCAATCGCCGAGACCTTGCCTGGATTCGCCTCGGTTACCTGGTACGCGATTGTCGCGCCGCCGCGCACACCGGCCGCGGTCGTGAACAAGGTCAATGCCGGCGTCAACGAAGCGCTCCAGGATCCGGAGGTTCAAAAGCGTCTCGCTGAGCTTTCAGCAGAACCTGTCGGCGGCACACCACAAGCGACGGCCGCCTACTTGAAACAGGAAATCGAGCGCTGGAAGAATGTCATAACGAGTGCACATGTGACGCTCGATTGAGCGAGCCCGAGCGGCGGAACCGACACGATGAAACATAGCGTCGATCGCATTCTAACCACTCACGTGGGCAGCCTGCCGCGCCCGCCCGATTTGCTCGATCTAATGAATAGCGGCGACAGCGCGGTGTTCGAGCAGCGCAGCGGCGCCGAACGGCTGCGTAACGCGGTGAGCGAGATCGTGCGCCGGCAAGCCGAGCTCGGCATCGATGTCGTCGACGATGGCGAATATAGCAAGCCGAGCTTCGTCAGCTATATCAACGAACGGCTCGGCGGCTATGAGGTCGATACACATACCGGACCACGCAATCAGTGGGCCAGTTCGCGCGAGGGCCTTTCCTTCCCCGAATTCTACGCGCAGACCCATCCGGCCTCGACCCATACCCACATGATCTGCACCGGGCCGATCACCTATAAAGGCCACGCCCAGCTCAAACGCGACATCGCCAATCTCAAAGCGGCGCTGCAAGGCACTTCGGTCGAAGAAGCCTTCATGCCGGCGATCTCGCCGTCGAACATCGAGGACTGGCAAAAAAACGCCTACTACAAATCACAGGAGGAATACGTTTTCGCCATCGCGGAAGCAATGCGCGAAGAATACAAGGCGATCGTCGATGCCGGCTTTCTCGTGCAGATCGACGACCCGCGTCTCGTCACCTATTACATTCTGCGTCCCGAGGCGAGCATCGCCGACTGCCGCAAATGGGCTGAGGTGCGTGTCGCCGCGCTCAATCACGCGCTACGCGACATACCGCCGGAGAAGATCCGCTTCCACACCTGTTACGGCATTAACATGGGTCCACGCATCCATGACATGGAGCTCAAGGATATCGTCGACATCATCCTGAAAATCCGCGCCGGCGCCTATTCGTTCGAAGCCGCAAACCCACGGCATGAGCATGAATGGAAAGTGTGGAAGAACGTGAAGCTTCCAGACGGTAAAATCCTTATTCCGGGCGTCATCTCACACTCGACCATTCTCGTCGAGCATCCGGAGCTCGTCGCCGAGCGCATCGTGCGCTACGCCGATATCGTCGGCCGCGAAAACGTGATTGCCGGATCCGATTGCGGCTTCGCCACTTTCGCGGGCTCGAAGGAAGTACATCCGTCGATCGTCTGGGCCAAGCTCAAGGCGTTGTCCGACGGCGCCCGCATCGCTTCGAAACAGCTGTGGCGAAATTAACCTGAAGTCCTCAAGCGCGTCGCAGTAAAGCCGCCGTCGACGCAAATTGTCTGGCCGGTCACATAGCCGGATTTGCGCGCGTCGAGCAAAAAAACCGCCGCACTCGCGACATCGGCAGGCGTGCCGTAGCGCTGTTGCGGAACCAGGTCGACCCAAGCCGCGCGAGCTTTCTCCGAGTGCATCTCTTTCACCATCGGCGTGTCGATCGGTCCAGGCGCGATCGCGTTGACGCGAATGCCGAGCGGCGCGAACTCCAACGCCAGGATCTTGGTCATTACGATGACGCCGCCTTTGGACGCGCCATAAGCGGTGCGGCCTTGATTGCCTACGACGCCAGACACCGAGGCTAAGTTGACAATGGCGCCGGCGCCGCGCCCGCGCATCGCTTTCGCCGCTTCGCGCGCGACAAGGAAACTTCCGAGCAGATTTACGTCGAGAACCTGCCGGAAGATTGCCGCGCTCGTTTCAAGTGCGGGGATATCGCGCGCGATCCCGGCTGAGTTGACAACGCCGGCAAGCGGGCCGAATTCGCTTTCGCAGGCAGCGACCGACCTTACGACCGCATTCTCGTCGGCGACATCGAAACGCTCCCAGCGCAAGTCCGGGCGATGCCCGAGTTTTTGGCGCGCCGAGGCGAGATTGTGCTCGCTGACATCGGCACAGATTGCGCGCCAGCCCTCGGCGAGCACTGCCTCGACGACGGCAAATCCAATTCCTGAGGCGCCGCCGGTGACGAGGATTGCTGGCGCCGTGCTCATAGGGTTACGCCTCGGCCGCGGTTTTCTCGCCGGAGCGCAGACAGCCGCGCGCCTCAAGCTCGGTGCGGATCATCTTTTTGGTGACCTTGCCGTAACCTGACCTAGGCAACGCGTCCCAAAAAAACACGCGCTTGGGAAGCTTGTATCGGGCCACTTTCGGGGCGAGCCACCCGAGCAATTCGCGCTCATTAAGCTCCGCATCCGGCCGCAATACGCAGACGGCGATGCCGACTTCGCCCCACAACTTATCCGCCACGCCGACGATCGCGACTTCGGCGATAGCCGGATGCGTCAGCACCTTCTCTTCGATCTCGCGCGGATAGACGTTCGATCCGCCGGAAATATACATGTCGGAGGCGCGGCCGGTGATGTAAAGAAAGCCCTGCTCGTCGAGATAGCCTAGATCGCCGGTGCAGAACCAACCGTTGCGGAATGCCTTCGCGTTGGCTTCCGGATTGTCGTAATAGCCGGCAAAGACGGCAAGTCCACACACGCAAATCTCGCCTGTTTCGCCGGATGGAAGCTCACGGCCGTTATCGTCCTGTATTGAAACTTGCATGCCGGTGCGCTCGAAGCCACAGGTGCCAATCTTGGTGTCGGGCCCGTCTTCCGGATTGTGCAGGTCGGTTGGCAATACAGTGATGTTGCCGGTCACCTCGCCCAGGCCGAAGTACTGGACGAGAACTTTTCCGAGCTTCGCCAAGGCCCGCTTCTGATCTTCGCGATACATCGGCGCACCGGCATAGATCACATAACGCAACGACGAGTGATCGTATTTCTCGGCGGCCGGATG
>DASZCJ010000378.1:0-3185 GCA_035943155.1 Xanthobacteraceae bacterium
GTGCGTGACGCGCACCGACGATGGCGGCAATAGCTGGGAAATCATGCGCCATGGTCTGCCGCAGCGTGACGCATACGATCTCGTCTACCGGCACGGCTTGGAAGTAGACGAAAGCGGCGAACATCTGGCGATGGGCTCGACCACCGGCGCGCTATGGACAAGCGATGACGGCGGGCGAAGCTGGCAGCTCGTCAATGCCCATCTGCCGCCGATCTACGCGGTGCGCTTCGCTTGAGCGCTGGCTGACTTTAGGCCGACTTGTCTGGAGTAAGTGAACACCGGAAGTGCGTGCCGCACCTAAGAAATGACGCGTTTGACCCGAACCGGACTTGTGATGCGGCGCCGGATTTTCGGGTAGATTATTTTTTTGGGACAGGACGAACTAAACCGCAATCCCAATTCTTTCGCAGAAACCTAAGCATGGGAACTGCGCCGTTGAACGATCTCTTGCCACTTGCCGAAACGATCGCCGCGCGCCTGAAGGCCCGGTGCGAGACCATCGCGGTTGCCGAGTCCTCGACCGGTGGCTTGATCTCGGCGGCGCTGCTCGCGGTGCCTGGTGCCTCGGCCTACTTCCTCGGCGGCGCCGTCGCCTATACCCGTCGGGCGAAGGGACAGTTGCTTGCCATTGACGATGCAGCGTTGGAGCAATTTCGTCCGGCGACCGAGCCGCACGCGCTGCTGCTCGCGCGGCGTGCGCGGGTGCAATTCGCAGCCACATGGGGGCTGGCCGAAACCGGCGCCGCCGGGCCGAATGGCAATCGCTACGGCGACCCAGCCGGACACACAAGCCTCGCGATCGCGGGAACGGCCGAGCGTGCGGTCACGCTAGAAACTGGCAGCTCCGACCGCCTTTCCAACATGCGCGCGTTCGCGGCGGCGGCCCTCGAACTGCTGGCCAGCAGCTTGGGCACTGATTAGCTTCGCCTATAGCGTGGTCTTGTCGCAATGCCGGTCGAAAGCGCTTCGGCCAATGTAGGTTTTGTCCACCTGGACGATGCCCATAACCACCACCAAGGCGCTCAACCTCACCATTCCAGACAAGCTGCTCGCGGTCGCCGACGAGGTGATCACCCATGACAAATCGCGCAATGCGGCATCGCCAATGAAATGGTGGCGTGATACTCTTATGTTGTAGATGGGGGATGTCGGGTGCGTTGTCCTTTGGCAATTGCGAGCCAACGCCACGTTCTTTGCATTTTCCCAGCATACACGCCGTCATTCGGCACGTTTTCCCATGCCTATTGGCTTTTGGGCCGAGTGCGCGCCTTCATGCCGCCGCAGGGCCTTCTGCTGATTGCTGCTTACCTGCCTGCATCATGGCCGGTTCGTTTCATCGACGAAAATATTGCGCGGACTAGCGCCGCCGATTTCAGATGGGCCGATGTCGTTCTGGTCAGCGGCATGCACATCCAGGCGCCGCAGATCCACGACATCGCACAGCGCGCGAAGGCGGCCGGTAAAACCACCGTACTCGGTGGAGCATCGGTTTCCGGTGCTCCAGAACTCTATCCGGAATTCGATTATTTACATATCGGGGAAATTGGGGACGCGACTAACCGTCTCATCGCTTGTCTTGATGACAGTCTAACGCCACCGCCGGAGCAAATACGCTTCGAGACAAAGGAGCGGCTGCCCCTACCCAGCTTTCCGTTGCCGGCTTACGATCTTATTCAGCTTGATCGTTATTTGATTGGCAGTTTGCAATTCTCGAGTGGATGCCCTTATCGCTGCGAATTCTGTGACATACCCGCGCTCTACGGTCGCCAGCCGCGGCTCAAAACACCCGAACAGATTATTGCCGAACTCGATGCCATGCTGGCCCAGCCGGGCCATCCGTCGGTGGTCTATTTCGTTGACGACAATTTCATAGGTAACCGCAAGGCGGCACGCGAGATACTACCGCATCTCATCACCTGGCAGCGCAAGCATGGTTACCCGCTGCAATTTGCCTGCGAAGCTACGCTTAATCTCGCCAAGCAGGGCGAAGTTCTTTTGCTCATGCGCGAGGCGCAATTCCTCACTGTTTTCGTTGGTATCGAGACGCCGGACGCCGATGCGCTAAAGGCGATGCGCAAGGAACACAACGCCGCACTGCCAATGATGGAGGCGATAAGGACGTTGAACAGATACGGGCTCGAGGTGACGTCAGGCATCATCCTCGGCCTTGATACCGAAACTAGCGACAGTGAGGGCCGTCTCAAAGCCTTCATCGATCTCTCGGGTATTCCAATCCTCACTATCAATCTGCTGCAGGCGTTACCGCGGACACCATTGTGGGACCGCCTCAAGCGCGACGGCCGATTGATCGCCGATGGCGCTGGGCTCGAAAGCAACGTGCAATTCTTGCGGCCCTACGACGAAGTGGTTGCGGGTTGGCGGCGGTGCATAGCTCACGCTTACGATCCCGAACGTTTGTTCGCGCGCTTTGCTCACCAAGTAGACGCGACCTACGCAAATCGCATGGACGTTCCCGCGCGCGGCAAGCTAACCGCCAGAAATCTTCGCGAGGCTGTGGTGCTGGGGTTTAATATCGTGCTTTGGATCGGCCTACTGTCGAATTACCGGCGCCCCTTCTGGCGCGCCGCGCGGCACGCCTTAAGCCGTGGTCAGATCGACGCGGCGCTCGGCATGGGGCTCGTGGCTTATCATCTCATCCAATTCTCTCGCGAAGCGCTGCGTGGCGAACAGAACGCGTCGTTCTACTCTGCGCATAAACGTGCAGCCATGGACTATACCCTTGAAGGTGTGCCTGCGCTGCGCGGTCAACCGCTGGAAACGCATTGAGCGTTATTAGCGAGTAGCTATCCGCAGTTTTTTAACGAATACGCGCCCTAAATCTCAACGACCATGCCGTCCTCGGCGGTCTCGAACGGCAGCTCGCCGCGGCGCGCCAGCATGTCATTGCTCATGTGCGTGAGGATGAGCCGTTTCGGCCGGATCTGATCCAAATGGCGTTCGAGCAAGCTGAGCGCCATGTGCGTGGCCACCGGCTTGTCCCGTGTATAGGCCTCACAGATGAAGAGGTCGGCATTACGGGCAACGTCAATGAGCGAGTCGGTCCACTGCGAATCGCCGGAATAGGCGATCACTTTGCCCTCGGCTTCGATCCGTAATCCAAGGCACGGACCGGCGCGTTCATCATGCAGCACCCGGGAAGGCGTGACCCGCATATGGCCGACCTC
>DASZCJ010000379.1:0-3731 GCA_035943155.1 Xanthobacteraceae bacterium
AGCCCAGCAATGCTAGTTCCTGCAGAAACGCTCCAATGCGAGCCTGAAATACCGCATCGTCAGCAGTAGCCGGCAGTAGCGCACCGACACGCCGCGTCCGCTCAGCCCGCTGCCCCCAAGCCGCGAATGGCCAAGCCGCGAACGGCCAAGCCGCTGCGCTGCCGACAACCGTTATAACTTGGCGCCGTTTCATTGCCTTTTCCCGGCCGAGCACGAAGCTATCGTAACGCGTTAGACTGCACGGGCGAAGCGTGCTGGGAATGTTCGAAACGGCCAAACTGCGACTTTGGCCGTTGGCCCACCTCTTATATGTCGGCCTGACCCCTTATAAGTTGTCCGGCGCGTACTTACTGTTTAGGTGCCGAGAAGCCGGGAGCTCAATTCTCATGTTTCGTAATCGCTGGTTGATCACGCTTGGCGCAATCGCCGCGGCGTTGATCTTGGTTTCTGCTGACGTCCAGGCCCGCGTCGGTGGCGGCTTCTCGGGAGGCAGCCGAGGCGCGCGCACGTTCTCGGCGCCACCGGCCACCCCGACCGCGCCTTCCGCCGCGCCTATTCAGCGTTCGATCACCCAACCCGGCAATGCCGCGCCCATCGGCCAGACTGGAATGCGACCGGGCCTGTTCGGTGGCGGCATGTTTGGCGGGCTTGCTGCCGGCTTCCTCGGCGCCGGTCTATTTGGCTTGCTGTTCGGGCACGGATTTTTCGGCGGCATGGCGGGCTTTGCCTCCATTATCGGCCTGCTGTTGCAAGTCGTGCTGGTCGTAATCGTCGCCCGGTTGGTTTTTGCCTGGTGGCAGCGGCGTAACATGTCGGCGCCCGCCTATGCGTCGGCGAATCCGGCAACCGGACATAGTTTTACCGGTCTTGGTGGGTTGTTGGGTGGCGCCAATGCACCGCCGAGCGGCGAGCCTCTTACCATCGCCAAGTCGGATTATGATGCGTTCGAACGCTTGCTTGGCGAGATCCAAGCCACTTATTCGGCGGAAGACCTGGCGGCGCTACGCGCCCAGGTCACGCCCGAAATGCTGTCTTATTTCTCCGAGCACTTGGCGGAGAATGCCAGTCGCGGGCTGATCAATCGCGTCACGGACGTAAAGCTATTACGCGGCGACCTGGCGGAAGCCTGGCGTGAAGGCAGCACCGATTATGCGACCGTGGCCATGCACTTTGCGCTTAACGACAGTATGGTCGAGCGCGCGAGCGGACGGACTGTCGAAGGCGGCGAGCGCAGCGAGGTCACCGAATTGTGGACCTTCATGCGCGCGCGTGGGGGCAATTGGCTACTCTCGGCCATTCAGCAGGCTTGATACTTCGTGGCGTCCACTCGCCACTTGGTCGGCGATGTGTTGGAGATGCAGATCTGATTTTCTTAAATCCAACCGAGCATCGCGACGAACTCGCGCCGCCTCATTCGATCACCTCGTCGGCGCGAGCAGGGTCGACGTCGGTATCGACACACCGATTGCCTTGGCGGTTTTCAAGTTCAGTGTGAATTCGAAATTGGTCGGTTGCTCGACCGGAAGATGGGACGGCTTCGCCCCTCTGAGAATCTTGGCCACGAAAGACGCAGCGCGG
Organism: Xanthobacteraceae bacterium; assembly: GCA_035943155.1. Classification (GTDB taxonomy): domain Bacteria; phylum Pseudomonadota; class Alphaproteobacteria; order Rhizobiales; family Xanthobacteraceae; genus BOG-931. Next base: position 1,579 of record DASZCJ010000379.1, read on the forward strand.
CGAAATATCGGAACGGCATCAATACCGTAAGACATCAGCCCACCCGCCTCGACATAGAATTTGAAGGTGAACATCGTCGGCAGACGGTGCTGCATCGCCAAAGCCGCGATGTGGGCACGCTGCAAGCCGAAGGTTGGGCCCGACAAGACAAGCACCATACGCGATCCATCTTGCGCGATCCTGCGGAACGCCGCGTCAAAATCGAATGGCGGATTTTCCAGCTTATATGAGCGTAGATCTATGTGCAGCAATTGGGCGGTGTGCTGGGCGGAATCGAACTGCTCGGCCGAAGCCAGTTCCCAAAGTGCGGCGATTGATTTGTTGTCCGGGAATGCCTCGACCAAGAGCTCGAGTTGCTTGGCGGCCAATTCGGGCGCGCGGTAGACTAGCCCCGTGATATTTTTGTTGGGCCTGGCAATGTCGCTCACATAGCCGCCGGCGATTGGATCGAAGTTGACCGCAATCATGACGATCGGAGTTGTTTGGCTGGCAGTGACAGCCGCTTTCAGCGCAATTTCCGGACCGAACGCCACCACCACGTCGACCTTCGAGCGGATCACTTCAGCCGCGGCAGCGAAGGCCTTGGACGGTCCCTTGTCTACGCGTCGATGTTCGACAATGAGATTCTGCCCCTCGGTGAATCCGAGCTTGCGCAGTTCAGCAAGGAACGCCGGGTAGCCTGCAGCAAAAACCGGGGCATCGAGAGCGGAACCCAGGTATCCGATATGAGCGATTGGTGCGCTCTGCTGTGCGCGCGCCGCGAGCGACCACGAGGCTGCCGCGCCGCTCACCAGTGTGATGAACTCGCGCCGCCTCATTCGATCACCTCGTCGGCGCGCAGCAGCGCGGAAGTCGGCAACTCAACTCCGATTGCTTTGGCAGTCTTCAGATTGACTACGAATTCAAATTTAGTCGGTTGCTCGACTGGGAGGTCGGATGGCTTCGAGCCTTTGAGAATCTTGCCGACGTAGTCGGCTATCCGCCGATACATCGCCAGTTGTTCAACACCGTATGACATCAGTCCCCCGTCTACCACGTAAGTTTTGAAGACAAACATCGTCGGCAGGCGGTGTTTGATCGCGGCGGCCGCAATCTCTTTATGATGCTCGACGAAAAATGGACTCGATAATACGAGTACCATCTGCGCTCCGTCATTCGCCATTGTTTGAAATGCTACGCCAAAATCATACGGCGGCTTTTCCAACTTAAGAGAACGAAGCTGTAAGGGCATGGATTTGGCGGCATCCTCCGCAGCGCTGAATTGATCGGCTGAATTGCCATCATAGAGAACAGCCAATCGCGATCTCCCCGGAAAGGTTTGGACTAGAATTTCGAGCTGCTTCACGGCTAGTTCGGGCTGGCGATAGAATATTCCCGTAACGTTGCCGCCTGGATGAGCAAGACTCTTCACATAGCCACGTGCAATCGGATCGTATTGGACCGCTATAAATACGATCGGAATGCTGCGGCTTGCACCAATGACTGCTTGCAGGGCGACTTCGGGTCCGCTAGCCACAATCAGATCGACATTTGATCGCATTAGTTCAGCAGCAACGGCAAACGGCCCGTGAGGATCGTCGAGACGTTTGTAATCGATTGCAATATTTTGCCCCTCGTTAAATCCTTGCTTGCGCAATTCGGCTAGAAAGGATTCGTATTGGGCCGCCATGGACGGATTGTTGAGGCTTGCACCGATGAAGCCGATCTGGATGATCTTTCCGTTTTGCTGCGCACGCGCGGTGACCGGCCAGCTGATCGACGCGCCGCCAAGCAGGACAATGAGATCGCGTCGCCTCACGAGCTTCCCCTCCAGGCCGAGGAGCCAACTCTACCACATCATATTTTGAGATTCGCGGCGGCGAAGTCGCCGGTTTCTACGTCAGAATTGCCGCCGCGCATCCTCAATCGCCTGCCAGACGCGCGCCGGCGTGGCCGGCATCTCGACATGGCGCACGCCGAACTCGGATAAAGCATCGACAATCGCATTGATCACGACCGCGAGCGCCGGCACCGTGCCGCCTTCGCCGGCCGGGCGAATGCCGAGCGGATGCGTGGAAGACGGCACTTCGCTCAATTCGGTTGCGTAAAACGGCAGGTCCGAAGCGCGCGGCATCGCGTAATCCATGAACGAGCCCGCGAGCAATTGGCCGCTC
>DASZCJ010000380.1:0-5209 GCA_035943155.1 Xanthobacteraceae bacterium
GAAGTGGGTGGAGCTTCTCAAGCAGGTCACGCCCCAGATCACGCATTTGGGCGTCGTACGTAACACCCACGTCCCAACTGGCCCGGCTGAATTTGCCACGATCCAGGCTGCGGCGCAGACACTTGGCGTTGAGGTGAACCCGATCGGCTTGGACGGCGATATCGAATGGGCCGTGGCCGGTGTCGCTCGCTCTGCCAATGGCGGCCTGATCGTAACGCCGACCGCATCGGCTGCGGGGCGCCGCGATCTCATTGTTACGCTTGCCGAGCGGCACAAGCTGCAGCGATGTACGGCTATCGGTCGGACGTAGTCGCTGGTGGCCTGATTTCCTACGGCGCGGATGGCACGGACCAGTTCAGGCAGGCTGCGTCCTACATTGATCGCATTCTCAAGGGCGAGCGACCGGCGAACCTGCCGGTCCAACTGCCGACCAAATACCAGCTGGTGCTCAATCTGAAGACTGCAAAGGCGCTCGGGCTGGCTATCCCCCAATCCCTGATCACTGCCGCCGACGAAGTGATTGAATAATCATTTGGCTGCGGTGCACGAGTCCGCTTCTGAGCCTACTCGGAAGTGGCGCGATGTCCGAGTTGGGTCTGAAATGCGCCGCGTAACGGACGTTAATTACCTGCCTGCCGCCGAAATAGAGATCGATTATCAGCCAACGGAACTCGGCGCCGCTCAATAATCCACGCGCACCAGATATAGCCCGTGCGGTGGCGCGACTTGACCGCACGCGGTGCGGTCGCGCGCGGCGAGCGCTGCGGCGAGATCATCGGCGCTCCACTTTCCTTCCCCGACATGCACCAACGAACCGGCCATCGAGCGCACCTGGTGCTGCAGAAAAGAGCGCGCCGAGGCGTCAATGCGGATCTCTTCGCCAATGCGCGCGACGTCGAGGCGATCGAGCGTCTTCACCGGCGATTTGGCCTGGCACTCGGCGGAGCGGAAGGTGGTGAAGTCGTGATGGCCGACAAGCCGCTGTGCCGCGGCATGCATCGCTTCGGCATCCAGCGGGCGCGGTACGCGCCAAGCGCGATTTTGGTCGAGCGCGAGGTCGGCACGGCGGTTGACGATGCGATAAAGGTAATGCCGTTTGACGGCGGAGAAGCGGGCGTCGAAGTCCGTCGCCGCGCGTTCGGCGGCGAGCACTACGACCGGCTGCGGGCGCAGGTGAAAATTGATGGCGTCGCGCACGGTCTCGCATTCCCAGTCCTTGGCGAGATCGATATGCGCCACTTGGCCTAAGGCATGCACGCCGGCGTCGGTCCGTCCGGCGGCGCCGACCGTAACGCGCGCTCCGGTGAAGGCCGCGATGGCCTCGGTGAGAACGGCCTGCACCGAGATGCCATTGTCCTGCGCCTGCCAGCCGACAAAAGGCGTGCCGTCATATTCGATTGTCAGTTTGTAGCGGGGCATCGCCGCGGCGCCTTAAATACTCAGTGCAAGGTGCTGGCGCGCGGGATCGGCGTGCCGCGCAGGAATTCATCGACGCGCATCGGTTGGCGGCCGGAACGTTGCAATTCGAGCAGCCGGACCGCACCTTCCCCGCAAGCGATGGTCAAATCGTCATCGAGCACGCGGCCGGGCTCGCCGACGCCGCTGCCTTTCGTGGTGCGCAGGACCTTGATCCGGCCGGCATTGGGATATTCAAACCAGGCGCCGGGAAACGGAGAAAGTCCGCGGCAATGGTCGTGCACCTTGTTCCACGATTGGCTCCAGTCGATCCGCGTCTCGTTCTTGTCGATTTTATCGGCGTAAGTCGCGCCGGCCGCGCCTTGCGGCGTCAACGACAGATCGCCTTTTTCGAGCGCCGCCAGCGCGCGCAGCATAAGACCGGCGCCAAGCCGCGCCAGTTCATTGTGGAGATCGCCGGCGGTCGCGTCTGGATCGATGCTGACGCGCTCGGTCATCGCGATCGGTCCGGTGTCGAGGCCTTCGTCCATCTTCATGACCATGACGCCGGTCTCGCGATCGCCCGCGAGGATCGCGCGATGGATCGGCGCAGCGCCGCGCCAGCGCGGCAGGAGCGAAGCGTGCAGATTAAAACAACCAAGCGGAAACAGATCTAAAATCGGCTTCGGCAGGATCAAGCCATAGGCGACCACCACGGCAGCGTCGGGATGATGCGCGCGCATGGCATCGACGGCGCTCGTTTCCCGAAGTGTTTTGGGCGTAAAAACCGGCAAGCCGAAACGCTCGGCTTCGTGTGCAATCGGCGACGCCAGCACCGACATGCCGCGACCGGCAGGCCGCGGCGGACGGGTATAGACCGCGACGACCTTGTAGCGGTCGCCGGCAATCGCGGCGAATGTGGGCACCGCGAATTGTGGCGTGCCCATAAAAACCAGGCGGAGCGTCAATCACGCCTCCACCGTCTTTGCCGTACTCTCCTTGGCTGCTTTGACGAATTTTTTGATGACGCGGTCGCGCTTGAGCTTGGAAAGGTGATCGATAAAGAGCACGCCATTGATGTGATCGATTTCATGCTGCAGGCAGGTCGCCAGCAGGCCCTTGGCATCGATCTCGTGCTTTTTGCCGGCAAGATCGAGATACCTGACCTTCACTGCAGCCGGCCGCTCGACTTCCTCATAATAGTCCGGAATCGACAAGCAGCCTTCCTCGAACTTGCCGCGCTCCTCCGAGCGCCAGGTGATTTCCGCATTGATAAACACCTGCGGCTCGTGATCCTGTTCCTTCTTCGATAGATCCAGCGTGATGACGCGCTTGGCAACGCCGATTTGAATCGCGGCCAGCCCGATGCCCGGCGCCTCGTACATCGTCTCAAACATGTCATCGACGAGCTTGCGGATGCCGGCGTCGATCTGTTTCACCGGCTCGGACTTGAGCCGCAAACGCTTGTCCGGAAGCTTGATTATCTCGCGCACCGCCATCGTCACACCGCCTGGCGGGCGATGTAAGCGGTGCGCAAAGCGGGGTCAATGCGCCGGTTTTGTTTGCGCATCGCCCGACAAGCGGCTATGACCGTTCGCTCTTCGTTCCCGAATCGCGAATTCGAACCGAGCGGAGCATGACCGACAGCCTGCCGATCCTTGTGGGTATCGTAACCGTCATCGCCGCCCTTGCCGCGGTCGGCGTCGCATTGTGGCGGTCGCGCCGTCCCGCTGACGCCGAGGCCACGATGGTTGCCGAATTGCTGCAGGCGCAGCGCGATGGCGCGGCGCGCCTTGAAGCGATGATCAAGATGCTGGCCGACCGGCAATCGCAAGTTCAGCACGCGGTGAACGAGCGGCTCGATTCGGTGACGCACCGGTTGGGCGATTCGCTGCACAAGACGACCCAGCACACGACCGAGAACTTGCAGAAGCTGCACGAGCGCCTTGCCGTCATCGACAACGCACAGAAGAACATCACGGCGCTCGCGACCGAAGTGACCTCGCTGCAAGGCGTTCTCGCCAACAAGCAATCGCGCGGCGCTTTCGGTCAATTGCGCATGGAATCGATCATCCAGGACGGGCTGCCCAAAGGCGCCTACGAATTTCAACATACTTTATCGAATCGCACGCGGCCCGATTGCTGCGTCTTCCTTCCCGATAAGCGGCCAATGGCGATCGATGCCAAATTTCCGCTCGAAGCCGTCACCGCCTACCGCGACGCCAAATCCGAGGAAGAGCGTAAAACCGCAGGGCAGCGCCTGCGCACCGACGTCAATAAGCATATTGCCGACATTGCCGACAAATATTTGATTCCGGGCGAGACCTATGAAGTGGCCCTGATGTTCGTGCCATCGGAATCGGTCTATGCCGAGCTTTATGATGGGTTTGACGATCTGTTTCAGCGCGCTTACCGCGCGCGGGTTGTCATCGTATCGCCGTCGCTGCTTTCGCTGGCTATCCAGATGGTACAGCAAATGCAGAAAGACTCCCGCATGCGCGAGGCCGCCGATCAAATTCGCGACGAGGTCGGGCGTCTGGTGAAGGACGTGGGTCTATTGGGCGAGCGCGTGCGCAAATTGCAAACCCATTTCAATCAAGCGAACGAAGATATTCGGCAGGCAATCGTCTCCGTCGGCAAAATCGAGGCGCATGGCGAACGGATCGCGCAGGTAGAGCTACGGACCGAAGTCGAAAATGCCATCGCGCCACCGGCATTGACACTGCAAGCGGGCGAGTAGCGGCGCATGGCTGTGCCGTCGGATGTCCCGGGCGGCGTCGCAGGCCCACGTCCGTCTTTGACCGAGACGCTCGCAGTTTATCTTAAGCCGCGCGTGCTCGTCATCATGTTCCTCGGCTTCTCGTCGGGCCTGCCGCTGGCGCTGTCGGGTTCGACGCTGTTGGTTTGGATGACCGAGGCGGGCGTCAATCTCGGCACGATCGGTCTGTTTGCGCTGGTCGGCACGCCCTACACGATCAAATTCCTTTGGGCGCCGCTGGTCGACGCGGTCAATGTGCCGCTCTTGGCGCGCCGCTTCGGCCGGCGCCGCGGCTGGCTGCTGCTGTCGCAGTTTTTGCTGATGGCTGCGATCGTTCTTCTTGGTTTGTGTAATCCATCGGTTTCGCCGTTTCTGGTTGCGATCGGAGCGCTGCTGGTCGCTACTGCTTCGGCGACACAAGATATCGTCGTTGACGCCTTCCGCGTCGAAAGCTTGGACGAAAGCGAACAGGCGGCCGGCATGGCGTCCTATGTCGCCGCCTATCGCATCGGTATGCTGATCTCGACCGCAGGCGCACTGTTTATCGTCAGCGGCTTTCAAGGCTTCGGCCTCAGCCATAACGCCGCGTGGAGCGCAGGCTACGCAGTCATGGCGGTGCTGGTGCTCATCGGCGTCGCGACGACGCTCTTCGCCAAAGAGCCGGCGAAATCGGCCAACGCGGCGGCGGCGCGTGCGCAGGAACCCACGCTGCAACGCATCGTCGAAGCCGCGACCGGCGCTTTTTCCGAGTTTTTGACGCGCGACATGGCGCTTGTGGCGCTCACCTTTGTGGTGCTGTTCAAATTTACCGATGCGTTGTCAGGAGCGATGACCGCGCCATTCGTGATCGACCTCGGCTTCTCGCGCAACGAATACGCAGCGATCATAAAAGGCGTAGGACTGGCGGCGACGCTGATCGGCGGTTTTGCCGGCGGTTCGCTGGCGCGCGTCTATTCGATTCCGACGAGCCTTTGGATCGGCGGACTGGCGCAAGGCCTCGCCAATCTCGCTTTTTCCTGGCAAGCCGTGCTGGGCCACAACGCGGCCTGGCTCACC
>DASZCJ010000381.1:0-2428 GCA_035943155.1 Xanthobacteraceae bacterium
GGCGGCAGGAGCTGCGTGACCTTATAGATGCCGGTGGCGGCGCCCCGGCCAAAGGGTCCGGACGTAAATTGCACCGATTGACCGATTTTGTATTTATGGTCGGGCATAGAACTCTCCATCCTGTCGCATCGCGTAGCGCGCCGCCCTGGTGGCGGGACAAGTTCGATTCATCGTCGATCCCCCCGGCTTGTTAGCACGAATCGCGCTCATAACGCGAATTTCGCTCAAAGGTACGTTGAGAGCGTTCCAAGGAAATGACACGCAGCGTTTGCGTGATTCCTGAATGACGGCGTGATAGGCTCCCAATGAAAAGGACCCTTGCATGATCGATCATGCCGACTTCTCCGTTGTCGTGAAGAACAGGGCATCGCCACCGAAACCGTGGCGCTGGGAAATTTATCGCGCCGGCCGAAAGAGCCCGATCAAGCAATCTGACATTTTTTTCGAATCGGTGGCCGAGGCCAACAGCGCCGGAAAGCTGGCGTTAAAGCGGCTGTTGAGCGACTACCCGGACTGAACGCGACAGCGGCAGTTCTTCGTTAGCTTTTGCTCGTCAGCTTTCGTCGGAAAGCCGCCTGAAGTCGGCGATCACGGCGGCAATGAGCTTCTGCCGCCGTGGATCCTCCGCAGTGAGCGTCGCGCCAAAGAGCTTGAGCAGGTAGCTGGCCTTTTCGGCGGCTTCATGCCAATTCGCCGCCGGCGCCGCCAGCAAGTGGGCTTCCAGCTCGTCTTGCCGCACGCGCAATTCTTTTTCGTTCGCCTCGACGCCCGCCAATAGCCGGCGCAGCTCGGTCGCCTTTTGCGCGGCCATGCCGCGATGCTGGTCGAGGTCGATCGTCTTGTCGGTCATGATGGCGCTTCGCCGCGCGCGAGAGCACGGGCGAGCGGATAGTCCGCGCTTTCGTACAGCCGGCGGATCGCCTCGCTGTCGTAGCGCTGCTCATCGACTTCGAGAAAGGCGCCGACCAGACATTCCGGCGGCAGATCCTCGATGGCGAAACGAATTGCTTCAGCGGCTTGCTCGAACCGCTTGTAGCCGAACGGCTCGCGCCGGGGCGACCGCCGCCGCGTCGGAAACAGCTCGGCCGCGGCGGTGTAATCGAATTTGTCCATCGGCGGGGCTTCCTAAGATCGGGTCTCGTGAAAAGTATGAAGCATCGTCTGAATGCGCACCACGCAAACGATGGCGTTAATATAAGCTCAAAACGCGGCGTTACCAGTGCGGCGGCAAGACGTTGGGCGACAAGACGTTGGGCGACAAGACGTTGGTGACGGCCATTGCCGGCAAGCGATTGATGCCAAGATATTGCGGCCGGCGACTATGGGGAATTGCTTTTCGTGGTCATCGTCGCCGATTCGTCAACGCCGATACGACAGGGCCGATACGACAGGGCCCAGTCATGACTCAAGGCCGAGCCATCACCGTCGTTTTTTCGGCGGGCGGCCTATTTGTTTATTTGTTCCCCCGCATCGAAGGCAGACCGATAGCGCGGGGCGCTAGACTTTTGCACTTTTGGTAGGCAATTACCGGCACTTTTCGCTAAGATCTCGGCTATCCCCGCGATTATCCTTGCGTTTTAGCGCGATACCACCTATGTCTTGGCGCATCGAGTTACGGCCGAACGAATTGGCCTCGCCGCGAACAGCGTGCCTGACTAAGACATTCATCCTTAATCTCGACAAACTGGCCACGTTTATTCGTGGCTGTCTATCTACTCATAACCCAAAGGAAGGGGTTCTATGTCTACAGGAACTGTAAAGTGGTTTAATGGCCAAAAGGGTTTCGGCTTCATTCAGCCGGACGACGGCGGCAAGGACGTGTTCGTGCACATCAGTGCAGTCGAACGCGCTGGAATGAGCAATCTCAACGAAGGTCAGAAGATCAGCTACGAAGTTGTCGCCGATCGGCGGACCGGAAAGTCCTCGGCTGACAATCTGCGCGCTGTCTAATCAGCAGCCATAGTCAGCTGCCATTGAGGTCTTGACCACGGATGTACTGGCAAGGCTGGTGGTTTGGCCCCGCGTTTGGCTCGCCAGACGCGGGGTTTTTTACGACTGCATGAGCTCTGCTGCCCCACAACATCGAGACATGAGTACTGAGATGACGAGTACCGAGACGGCGACCAAAAGCAAAAGCGACGAACAGCGGGCGGCAACCGCGAGCATAAAGCAATTGCGCGCGCAGGAAGCGGCCTCGGCCATGCGCGAGTATCAGCAGGAAAGGCTTGTCGTGCTTGCCAAAACGGAGCGGTTGCGGGCGCTGCGTCTATCGCGCGACAGCCAACCTGCCGACGAACAAGTGCCGGCCGCTATCAAACAGCGCAAATCCAGCAAACAGCGCAACTCCAGCAAACAGCAAACGAGCAAGCCGTCCCCGGCAGCTTCACAATAACAACAAAGAGAAAGAGATCCGATGCAGGTTCTGGTG
>DASZCJ010000382.1:0-4989 GCA_035943155.1 Xanthobacteraceae bacterium
GCGGCGGCCGGTTCGCAAATTGCAGCGGATTTGCCTTTGCGGCGGCCGCTCATCGCACCAGCGTGAACAGACGGTCCCATCGAACCGACCAGGGCCAGCGCCATACCTCCCAAGCATGGGTGTCGTCGCGGATCGAGAAAAAGATGATTTGCGCCTTGCCGATAATGTTCTCGCCCGGCACGTAGCCGACTTGGCTGAGCACGCGACTGTCGGTCGAATTATCGCGGTTGTCGCCCATCATGAAATAATCGCCGGGCGGCACCGTATAGACCGGCGTATTGTCATAAAATCCGTTGTCGGTGAGATCGAGCGTGTTGTAGCTCACGCCATTGGGCATTGTCTCACGATATTGTTTGACCCGCTGCACGACCCCGTCGTCATCGGTGACCATATCGCCGACGCGTTGCCGCGGCACTGCAACCCCGTTGATATTGAGCACGCCGTCGATCATCTGGATGCGGTCGCCAGGCAGGCCAACGACCCGTTTGATGTAATCGACCGAATCATCTTTGGGCAGGCGGAATACCACAACATCGCCGCGCTGCGGCTGCGAGCTGAAGATGCGGCCGGAAAAGATCGGCGGCGAGAACGGGAACGAATAATGGGTGTAACCGTAGGAGAATTTCGACACGAACAGATAATCGCCCACGAGCAGCGTGGGAATCATTGAACCGGAAGGAATGTTGAAGGGCTGAAACAGGAACGTGCGGATCACCAACGCAATGATCAGAGCATGAAAGACCACGCGTATCGTTTCGGCAAAGCCACCCTCTTTCCGTTTGGTTCCGGTTTGCACACTCATCAGCCTGTCATCTCGTGTGGAAGCGCCCCGCGGCGGTCTTGTAGCGTCTGGGGCGGCGACAAGCAATTACGCGCGGGATTTGGCCGCGGGTTCGCTGGAGCGGATTTTACGTAGCGTTCCCATATGTTTATGATCGGTTCTTGCCGCATATGACGAATTTTTCATCGCAGCGATGCGGATCGTGTGCAAGGCAATCTAGGAATCTGTGATGGGGACCGCCGAGATGACGACGAAGGCATGGGCCATGGGCCCTTCGTCCGTAATCGTCACGTCGATGCGCGGCGCGTAGCCCTTGGGCGTGATGGCGTGCAGCCGCCGCTGCGCGCCGCCGGTCAATTCCATGGTCGGGCGGCCGCCGGGCAAATTTACCACGCCCATATCGCGCCACCACACGCCGCCGCGCAAACCCGTTCCCAGCGCCTTGGCGCAAGCCTCCTTGGCGGCAAACCGCTTGGCATAGGTCTCGACCCGATTGCGCCGCTTGTCGGCCCGCGCCCGTTCGATTGGCGTGAACACGCGATCGAGAAAGCGGTCGCCGTGCCGCTCGATGACCTTGGCGATGCGCCGCGCATCAGTGATGTCGGAGCCGATGCCAAGGATCATCGCATCGTGCTTCGCTGAATGCCTGGAACGCCCACTCCTGCCCTGCCCCGGTCCATGGCGGAACGCATTAAACGCACCGCCGCGCCCAATCCGGCAAAGATCGCCTCGCCGATAAGAAAGTGTCCGATATTGAGCTCGACCACTTCGCCAAGGCTTGCGATTTTTTCGGCAGTGACAAAATCGAGTCCGTGGCCGGCATGAACCTCCAAGCCCGCGCGGTTGGCGTGCCCGGTGCTGCGCGCAATCCGATCGAACTCTGCCGTGGCTGCGGCGGTCTTCCCTGCCGCGATCGCGTCACACCATGCTCCGGTATGAATCTCGATCACAGGCGCTCCGACGCTCACCGCGGCCTCGATCTGCGCCGGCTCGGCGGCGATGAAGAGCGAAACGCGAATGCCGGCATCGGCTAACCCCCCGACCACCGCGCGCAACGCCTCGCGCTGGCCCGCGGCGTCAAGACCACCCTCGGTGGTCCGCTCCTGCCGGCGTTCGGGAACGATGCAGGCGGCATGCGGTTTGAGCTTGCGCGCGATCCTCACCATCTCCGCGGTGGCTGCCATTTCCAGATTCAACGGCTTGCCAATGCGCTCTTTCAGCCGGGTCACGTCCGCATCGAGGATGTGGCGGCGGTCTTCGCGCAAATGCGCGGTGATGCCATCGGCGCCGGCAGCGATTGCGATTTCGGCAGCCTTGACTGGATCGGGATGTTGGCCGCCGCGTGCGTTGCGCACGGTGGCGACGTGATCGATGTTCACGCCCAATCGGATCGGAAGGACAGCCATTTCAGCCGAAAAGCCCAGTCACGGATTTTGCACAGCGCGGCATCTCCTGACTAACCATTCACCCGCTCGGCTGCGGCCACGACTTTTTTCGCCCGCAATTGCGAGATGATCGAGGTCAGGTGCTTGAGGTTGTAGACCTCAAGATCGATGGTCAATTCGGTGAAGTCCGGCGATTGGCGGGTCATGCGGATATTGTCGATGTTGCCGTCGTGCTCGGCGATCACTTGCGCGATTTGCGCAAGCGTGCCTGGCTCGTTCACCGACTGCACCGCAAGTTGCGCCGGAAACCGCTGCGGCACCTTGTCGTCGACGTCCCAGCGCACGTCGAGCCAGCGCTCCGGTTGATCCTCGAACTGTTTGAGCGCCTCCGACTGAATCGGATAGATCGTGATCCCTTCGCCGGGGTTGAGGATGCCGACAATGCGGTCGCCAGGCACCGCTCCACCCTTCGGGGCGAAGCGCACCGGCAAGTCGGTATTGATGCCGCGGATCGGAATTGCGCTCGTTTCGGATTCTGCCGGTAGCTTGAACTTTACTGCCCTGCCCAATTTGAGGCCAAACCAGCCGCTGTCCGGCTTCGGCGCGACTGGGGTGACGCGTTCGTCGCGGTAGTCGGGATACATCGCACGCACGACGTCGGACGCTTTCATCTCGCCGCGGCCAACCGCCGACATCACGTCATCGATCGAGCCGCGGGCCAGCCGCGGCAAAGCGCCGGCGAGCTTTTCGTCGGAATATTCGATCTTGGCGCGCTCGCAGAGCCGTTCGACGATACGCCGACCCAATCCGGAATATTGATGGCGCACCGCGGCTCGCGTCGCACGGCGGATAGCGTCGCGCGCCTTGCCGGTAACGACAATCGATTCCCAGGCCGCCGGCGGCGCAGTCTGCGCCTTCGAGGTCAAGATCTGCACTTCGTCGCCGTTTTGCAGGGCCGAACTCAGCGGCCCGATCTTGCCATTGATCTTGGCGCCAATCGCCATGTTGCCAATGTCGGTATGCACCGCATAGGCAAAATCGATCGGCGTGGCGCCGCGCGGCAGCGCAATCAATTTTCCTTTTGGCGTGAAGCAAAAGACCTGGTCATGAAACAGCTCGAGCTTGGTGTGCTCTAGGAACTCCTCCGGGTTGGAGCCTTCCGCCAGCAACTCGATGGTGCGGCGCAGCCAGGCATAGGCACTCGATTCACGCGACAGCTTTTCCGTGGGCGAGCCCAGGCCATCCTTGTAGAGCGCGTGCGCGGCGATGCCGTATTCGGCGATCTGGTGCATGTCGCGGGTACGGATCTGCAGCTCGACGCGCTGCTTGCCGGGACCGACCACGGTCGAATGAATCGAGCGGTAATCGTTTTGCTTGGGGGTCGAGATGTAATCCTTAAAGCGGCCCGGAACGACCGGCCAAGTCGTGTGAACGATGCCAAGCGCCTGGTAACATTCGCCAACACTGCCGACTACGACGCGAAAGCCCAAAATATCCGACAACTGCTCGAAGCCCACGGCCTTGCGCTCCATCTTGCGCCAGATCGAGTAGACGCGCTTGCGCCGGCCGGTCACTTCTGCGCCGATGCCGCGGTCGGCAAGCTTCTTCGTCAACTGCTGCTCAATTTCGGCGATCCGGCCGCTCGATCGGGCGGCCAAGGCCTCAAGGCGTTCGCTCAGGATCTTGTAGGCTTGCGGATTGAGCTCATGGAATGCGAGATCTTCTAATTCCTCGCGCATCCGCTGCATGCCCATGCGGCCGGCGAGCGGGGCATAGATTTCAAGCGTCTCGTCGGCGGTCCGGCGGCGCGCATCCGGCGGCTGATGCGCCAAGGTGCGCATATTGTGCAGCCGATCGGCGAGCTTGATGAGCAGCACACGAACGTCATCGGCCACCGCCAGGAGAAGCTTGCGCAGGTTTTCCGCCTGTTTGGCTTCCTTGGAGACGAGTTCGAGGCGTTTGAGCTTGGTCAGGCCTTCGACCAGACGCCCGATCTCATGGCCGAAGACGCGGTCGATTTCGCCGCGGGTGGCGGCGGTATCTTCAATCGTGTCATGAAGGAGCGCCGCCGCGATGGTGGCATCGTCGAGCTTAAGCTCGGTGAGGATCGCGGCCACTTCGAGCGGGTGCGAAATATAAGGATCGCCGGACGCCCGCTTCTGTTCGCCATGGGCGCGCATCGCATAGACATAGGCGCGGTTAAGAAGCTCCTCGTTGGCGTTCGGATTGTACTGTTTGACGCGGTCGATCAGTTCATATTGCCGCATGAGCCGCGGCCGGCGCGGCTTTGCCGGCGTTTTTTCGAGTTCGAGCGGCGCCAAATCGGGGCTGTGCGCCACCGGCGCCAGGGTACGGGGCTGGTTTTGCATCCGCGGCAGGTCGATCGGCATGCGCGGCATAACGACTCCCAGGCGTTCTTAGGCGACCCCGCGGTCCCCATCGGCGCCCAAAACGGGGCCAAAGCGCTCGCAAAGATATCATGGCGTGGCCCTGACGCCACAAGGACGAGACGCCTCCCCCGATGGCATCTCTCGGTGGCACATGCCTATGGCCGCCGCGAGCCAGACCAAGCCCCGACCGCAGCCGACAGCAAAGACAGATTTCGTTAAATTATCGTCAGAGGATGAAAGGGCGAAGGCCCGCCACAGGCGAGAAAGCCTATCCCTCTTCCTCTTCGTCGCCCACGTCCGGTTCGGGCTGGCTTTCAGGAGGAGTAAGGCCTTCGAGGCCTTTGAGGAGCTCCTCTTCGGACATCCGGTCGGTGGTCACGTCGGTATCGTCGGCGTCCACCCCGGTACCCGGCGCGCCAATGAGCGGAACCGC
>DASZCJ010000383.1:0-3745 GCA_035943155.1 Xanthobacteraceae bacterium
GAGGTCGAGCTCGCGAAGCGAGCGAGGGTGAGGGGGCTTTGCCGCAACGCGTGCCAGGCGATGACGCCCCCTCATCCCGACCTTCTCCCCGCATGCGGGGAGAAGGAGGTGGGGCGAAGTATATATGAGCAAGCATGCTGACCATCCTGTATGACGGCATCGCCTATGGCATGCTGCTGTTCGTGTTGGCATGCGGACTCTCCGTCACGCTTGGCCTGATGAACTTCATCAATCTGGCGCATGGCGCCTTCGCCATGGCGGGCGGCTATTGCACCGTTATCCTGGTCAACCGGCTCGGCCTACACTTTGCGCTGGGATTGCCGATCGCTTTTCTGGTCACGGCGCTGCTTGGCGGCTTGTTCGAACGCACGCTCTACGTCCATGTCTATGCGCGCAGCCATCTCGACCAGGTGCTCTTCACCATCGGCCTCGTCTTCATGTCGGTCGCGGCGGTCGATTACACGATGGGCTCGTCGCAGCAGTTCGTGCAGATCCCGGAAGCGTTGCAAGGCCAGTTCGAAGTCGCCGGCATCGGCATGGGCAAATATCGCCTGCTCATCATCGTGATCTGCGGACTATTGACCGTTGCCTTGCAATTGATCCTGGCGAAGACGCGCTTCGGCAGCCGCTTGCGCGCGGCGGTGGACGATCAGCGCGTGGCGCGCGGACTTGGCATCAATGTCGGTGCGGTATTCGGCATCACCTTTGCGTTCGGCTCCGGGCTTGCCGGCTTGGGTGGCGCGCTCGGCGCGGAAATCCTCGGACTCGATCCGACCTTTCCGCTCAAATACATGATCTATTTTTTGATCGTGGTGACGGTCGGCGGCACCTCGAGCATCACTGGGCCGTTTTTCGCCTCGATTCTGCTCGGCATCGGCGATGTCGCCGGCAAATATTACGTGCCGAAGCTCGGCGCCTTTGTGATCTATGCGATCATGATTGTGGTGCTGATCTGGCGGCCGCAGGGCCTGTTCGCCCGTGGCGTGGCGCGGTGACGCCGATGACTGTAAGCGCCGACGAGGTCGCCCTTTACCTCAAGCGCCGCGCGCGCTGGTCGCCGTTCGAAATCGCATTCTGGATCTTTGCCTTCGCGACGATCTGGCTGTTTCCGGGAAAATATCTGATCCTCAAGGACACCGCGATCCTGGCGCTGTTCGCACTCTCGCTCGATCTTATTCTCGGCTATGCCGGCATCATCTCGCTCGGCCAGGCGGCGTTTTTCGGTTTCGCCGGCTATTTTGCCGGGCTGGTCGCCAAACACGGCATCATCAACGAGCCGGTGATCGCGCTTGTTTGCTCCGGCTTGCTCGCGGCGATGCTCGGCTTCGTTACCAGTTTTTTGGTGCTACGCGGCTCCGATCTGACGCGGCTGATGGTGACGCTTGGCGTCTCGCTGATGCTGGGCGAACTCGCCAATCGCTACTCCAATATCACCGGCGGCGCCGACGGCCTGCAAGGCGTCGAGATCGAGCCGGTCCTCGGCCGCTTCCGCTTCGACCTGTTCGGCCATAACGGCTACATCTATTGCCTCATCGTGCTGTTTATCTGTTTTGTGATCGCGCGGCGCATCGTCTACTCGCCGTTCGGCCTGTCGCTGCGTTCGATCAAGGGCAATACGCTGCGCGCCGCGGCGATCGGCGTTCCGGTCAAATGGCGGCTGGTGGCGATCTATACGGTATCGGCGGGCTTTGCCGGGATCGCCGGCGCGCTGCTCACGCAGACGACCGCGTTCTGTTCGCTCGATGTGTTCTCGCTCGAACGCTCGGCCGATCTGTTGCTGGTGCTGATCATCGGTGGCACCGGCTATCTCTACGGCGGCTTGATCGGCGCGGTGATCTACAAGTTCTTACAGGATTGGATCGCCAATCTGACGCCGCAATATTGGCAGTTCTGGATCGGGCTTGTGCTCGTCGTCATCGTGCTGATCGGCCGCGAGCGGATGGCCAGCTGGGTCCGCAGCGTGCGCGGCTTGCTGGCGCGATTGGGTGCGCGGCTTATGCCGCGCTTGCCGGCGCTCGGCGGCGCCGCGCCCGATGGACGTTAAGTCATGCCGAAAGCCAACCCGATTTTACAGACCATCGGCTTGGAAAAGCGCTTCGGCGGCATCCTGGCGGCGCAAAGCGTCAACCTCACGGTCGAGCCCGGCGCGCGGCACGCTTTGATCGGACCGAACGGCGCCGGCAAGACGACCGTGATTAATCTCCTCACCGGGGTGCTGCGGCCGACCGCCGGCCGGATCGAGCTCGACGGACGCGACATTACCCGCCTGTTGCCGCATCAGCGGGTACGGCTTGGCATGGCGCGCACGTTCCAGATCAATCAATTATTCCTCGATCTCACGCCGCTCGAATCGATCGGCCTCGTCGTCTCCGAACGGCTCAGCGCCGGCGCCGATTGGTGGCGGCTGGTCGGAACTAAGTCCGCGGTCACCGAGGAGATCGTCGAGATCGTCGAGCGTTTTCGCCTCGCCGACGTCATGCACGAGCGCACCGCAATTCTACCCTATGGCAAGCAGCGGCTATTGGAAATCGCGCTGGCCTTCGCCTGCCGCCCGCGCGTTCTTCTCCTCGACGAACCGGCCGCCGGCGTGCCGGAAGCCGAACGGCACGAGCTTCTTGCCACCATCGCGGCGCTGCCGAAGGACGTGACGGTTCTATTGATCGAGCACGACATGGATCTCGTGTTCTCCTTCGCCGAACGCATTTCGGTGCTGGTCAATGGCGCGCTGTTTGTGGACGGCGCGCCCGACGAAGTGGCGCGCGATCCGCGGGTCAAGGCGGTCTATCTCGGCGAGGAGCTCGATGCCTGACCTGCTCGCTATCGAACGGTTGTGCGCCGGCTACGGCGAGGCCGTGGTACTGTCCAACATTTCATTGTCGCTGCGCGAAGGGGAGGCTATTGCGCTTCTCGGCCGCAACGGCATGGGCAAGACCACTTTGATCAACACCATCGTCGGCGTGACCCATTATTTCGGTGGCACGATCGCGCTCGACGGCGCCGACATCACCGCGCTGCGGCCCGACCAACGCGCCCATGCCGGCATCGGCTGGGTGCCGCAAGAGCGCAACATTTTCAAATCGCTGACCGTGCACGAAAACCTCACATCGGTGGCGCGGCCCGGGCGCTGGACCACCGACAAGGTCTACGCCTTGTTTCCGCGGCTTGCCGAACGGCGGCAGAACCTCGGCAACCAGCTTTCCGGCGGCGAGCAGCAAATGCTCGCGGTCGGCCGCGCGCTGGCGCTCAATCCGCGCGTCATGCTGCTCGACGAGCCGCTCGAAGGGCTGGCGCCGATCATCGTCGAGGAACTGTTGGCGGCGCTGCGCCGCATCATCCGCGAGGAAGGCATGTCGGCCATTCTGGTCGAACAGAATGCCAAGAAGATCTTAAGCGTCACTGATCACGCCATCATCATCGAGCGCGGCGCCGTCGTGCATGCGGCCGACAGTGCTACACTCGCTGCCGACCGCGCCGCGCTTGAGACCCATCTCGGCGTCACCGATCAAGGACCACGCCGCATGGCGCGGCCGCGGCACTAGATCGCAAATGCAAATCCCCTTCATCACGGTCGATGTCTTCACCGACCGCAAATTCGGCGGCAATCCGCTGGCGGTCGTGCCCGATGCGGCGGCGCTGTCGGGCGCGCAGATGCAGGCCATAGCGACCGAGTTCAATCTGGCCGAGACCACCTTCGTACTGCCGCCGCAAAATCCGTCGCACACGGCGGAAGTTCGCATCTTCACGC
>DASZCJ010000384.1:0-1788 GCA_035943155.1 Xanthobacteraceae bacterium
GCCGCAATCCGTCGCGCCCCATCTTTGGTGAACAGCTTGGCCGCTGATCGCCGGCGAGCTCGTGCTCGCGATGAGTCTCCGCATCAATTTTACACAGGCAGAAAGCCTCGGAAAAATGGAGAACCGGGGCTCCCCGCTGAGTTCACCGCCTTCAGCCACGACAGACCGCAGTGACGGAAATCGCCCGTAGCTGCTCGTTAATCGTTCAAATTCAATCAATGCCATCACCTACGCGATGCGGAGACTCATCGCGAGCACGAGCTCGCCGGCGATCAGCGGCCAAGCTGTTCACCAAAGATGAGGCGCGACGGATTGCGGCTCACGTGGCGAAGGTACCGGAGCTGGTGCGCAAGGCTTGATGCTCGATTGCCGCACTTCTCGTAGCGGAACGGCGTGGAAGGCGATGTCGTTTCGGGTGTGGGAGGCCCGGCAAATTAAAGGCTTCGCGCCGGGCCTAGCCGGTGGCTCCGGACCGCTCGATGCCCAAACTCCAGCGTAAGTTCGGGGCCATACTATCTTTTCCAATCCGGAGCGTGACGATCTGGCAGAGTGGATTACTGCCTTTGCCAAGTCACGCAGTAGGTCTATCGATCGCGCAGGCGGAGGACTTAACCAATTGCTAACCACAGTTGGTTAACGACGGATCAAGCCCCAAGCGGGAGGTCCAACCGTGGACGAGAGTGGCAAAGGCCCAGACCTAGTCGAAAACGCGGAGCGGCAAAGTCGGCCGAGACTCGATGCAAGCGAGGCAGCTGCGGACGATTTTGCGCGCGCTGCTGCCGGCCAAGCGATAACTTCATCGTCCGCAGACACCGCACAAGACGAACCGGGCCAAGTTGCCGCGGAGCCAGCGAGGGATGCGATCCCGCCGCGCCCGCCCCGCTTCGCCATGATGGCTGCTTCACTTGCAACCGCGGCCGCACTCGGGTCATTCGTCGGATCTCTCTCCGCCGGCGGTGTTAGCCAATTCTGGCCGCGCGTGGCTCCAAGCTCCTCAAGTGCCGCTGCGTCGGATGCGCAAGCGCCCAAAGCCGAACTTGCGGCGTTATCCGCGCTCAAGACATACGTCGAGGGCGCGGCTCGCAACGCCAATAATCAGTTTGCCAGGCTGGCGGATCGTCTCGACCACATTGAGCGCGCGCAGGCCGACCCAAATGCGAAGGTTGCTCGTATCGCTGAAGCCGTCGATCGGCTCGAGAAGGAGAGAAAGAGCGTGATGGCTGCGGCCCCTGCGCCGGCTGCCGCGGCCCCTGAGACCACGGGCACCGTTGCGAACAGTCCGTCGGTTCAGGCTGAAGCAAAGATCTTGCCGAATTGGATCCTCCACGGCGTACGCGGCAGGCATGCGCTCGTCGAGAATAGCCACGACGACATCTTCGAGATTACCGGCGACAGCACGCTTCCCGGCCTTGGCCGGGTGGAGGGAATCAAGCGGCAGGATGGTCAATGGGTCGTCGTGACCGCGCGCGGCCTGATCACCTCGGCGCCCTGACGGGCTTCTTCTCCGCTCGTCCCTGCGTGGGACGAAACCAAAACTGCCGAGCGGCGACCGGACTTGAAAGTAATACGGTGCGCCTCAAAGTGCATGCGGTGGCCCGTCAAGCAGTTTGAGCTCAGCGGCCAAGATCGAGATACGCAGATCAGCCTCGGCGCGCGTGAGGTTCGGCTGAAATGCGTCTAGCTCATAAGCGGCCTCCGCCAATCGTTTGAGCGTTGCAGCCTGCTCGGCTGTCATTGGCTGGTCCGCGGTCATGGCTTCTAATTCCTCGATTGACCACGGCCGCGGGA
>DASZCJ010000385.1:0-3615 GCA_035943155.1 Xanthobacteraceae bacterium
CCATTTTCCTTCTCCCCGCTTGCGGGGAGAGGTCGCGAGCGCAAGCGAGCGGGTGAGGGGGCCTGCCCACGATCTGAGCGTGGCGGTAACGCCCCCTCATCCCGACCTTCTCCCCGCAAGCGGGGAGAAGGGGAGCGCAAGCGCGCGGTCCCCCTCCCCGCTATCGCGGGGCGGGAAGATGTAGAGCGGATCGTTTCCTTTTTATTCGCCCGGTAGCGTAATCCCCTCCGCGCGGCGCTGGCTCGCGATCATCGACGTGCGCAACAGAAATTGCCGGGCGCGTTCGGGATCGGCGGCGGTTTCACGCAGCTCGTCAAGATTGCGCTGGCGCGTTTTCGGATCGCTCGCCTCGAGGCGCTTTTTGTTGGCGATCGATTGCTCCTGGACGAACTCGACCGCCACGGTGCGCCGTTGCAAATCGTACAGGTCGAGCAGCCGTTCGGGCGCCGCATCGAGGAGCACGCGCGCGAGCCTGTCAGATAAGTTAACGGCGTCCTGAATGCCGCCGTTTAAGCCCATGCCGCCGATCGGATTGTTGACATGCGCGGCGTCGCCGGCAAGGAGCACGCCGCCTTTGCGAAACGTCTCGGCGACCCGTTGATGCGTCACGCAAAGATTGCGATGCACGATCGCAAAGGGCCTTGGCGATGGAAGAAACGACTGGATGCGCGCCTGCACGCCGGCGTCGCTTAATATTTCTTGTTCGCTCTGCGCCGGATCGGTCGGATAGACCGTGCGCCAAAGTCCCGGCGGGCCGTCGGCCGAAACTTTGAAGCAATTGCACCAGGCGCCGGGGTCGGCGAAATAGCTGCGGTAGCAATAGCCGCGCTCAGCTTCGAAATCGTAAGGCGTGGTGAGGACGATGAAGCGTTCCGGCCAGGTGAAGCCTGCGAATTCGATGCCGGCGCGCCGGCGCACCGTGCTGCGGCCGCCGTCGGCGCCAATCAGATAACCGCCGCTATGCGACGCTACGCCGGATGGTCCGCGCACCTGCACGGTGACGGCGTGCGAGCTCTGCGACACGTCGATCACTTCGTGATCGAACAAAACTTCGACATTCGGAAAAGCGCGCAGGCGGTCCAGAAGCAGCTTTGCCGTTTTGAACTGTTCGCATTGCACGACGAACGGATGCCGCGTGTCGTTAGTAAGAGCCGCATGGTCGAATTGCGCGACGAGCTGCTGGCTTGGGCGGTCCCAGAACTGAAAGATCGGCGCGACCAGTCCGACGCGCGCCATATCATTGTCGAGGCCGTCCTCGCTCAACAGATCGAGCGTCGCCGGATGTGTGGTCGCGGCGCGCGGGTCGGCCTGCAGGCCGCTATTATTGTCGAACAGCCGAACCGGCAATCCGCGCCGGCCGAGAAGCCAGGCGCAAAGGAGCCCGACCGGTCCGCCGCCGGCGATCAGGATTCTGCGTCGGTCGTTGGTCATGGGCGGTAATTAGCAAATCGTGTGTAGACGTGCGAATAGCGAGTAGCGAATAGCGATACCTATTTTCGATTCGCCATTCGCCACTCACAATTCGCTTAATTGGCTTTCTTGACAGGATCGGCGTGGAAAGCGAAGAACGGCGGTACTTGCCGCAACGGGATCATCGATGACGAGCGAACGAAAGCCGGTTGCGTTCGGCGATCTGCGCGGTTGGATCGCGGCGCTCGACGGCGCCGGCGAATTGGCGCGCATCGACGCCGAGGTCGACTGGAACATCGAGCTCGGCACCATCGCCCGCCTGGCGCAGGGCGCCGGCACCGGACCGGCGCTCTTATTCGGCAATATCCGTGACTACGGCGCCAATGCGCGGTGCCGGCAGGTTTTCACCGGCGGACTGTCCAGCGCGCGCCGCGTCGCCATGATGCTGGGGCTATCGCCCGACACCCATCCGCGCGAATTGGTCAAGCTCGGCCGCACCGTTTTGTCGCAGAGCCTGCCGCCGAAAATCGTCAACACCGGGCCGGCCAAGGAAAACATCGTCAAAGGCGACGACATCGATCTCTACGAATTTCCGGTGCCGCAATGGAATAGGGCGGACGGCGGCCGTTATATCATGACCTATGGCGGCGTCGTCACCAAAGATCCGTTAAGCGGCGTCATGAATGTCGGCATCTATCGCGGCATGATCGGGGCTAAGGATCGCATTCCGATCCTGATGTGGCGCGCGCAGCATATCGGCCATCACGTCACCGCCTGGCAACAGGCCGGGCACAAGGAAATGCCGATGGCGGTTGCGATCGGCTGGGAGCCATCGCTCGGCTTTGTCGCGGGCTCGCCGGTGCCGAAAGGGCTTTGCGAATATGACGTGATCGGCGCCATCCGCGGCGCGCCGGTTGAGTTGGTCAAATGCGAAACGGTCGACCTGCACGTGCCGGCCAGCGCCGAGATCGTGATCGAAGGTTATCTGGGCCTCGATCCTTCGACCTTCATGATGGAAGGCCCGTTTGCCGAGGTCACCGGCTATGTCGCCGGCGACCGTTCGCCCAAACCGACCATTCGCGTCACCGCCATCACCCATCGCAAGGATCCGATCCTGCGTGGCACGATCGAAGGTTCGATGCCGGGCTGTTATTCCGAGAACGGCATGTGCTCTTCGATCATGCGCGCGGCGACTGCGTGGAACGTGCTCGACCGTGCCGGCGTACCCGGCATCACCGATGTTTGGTGCCCGCCGGTCCAGGCCGGGGTCAATATTGTGGTGCAGATCAAACAGAGCTATCGCGGCCAAGCCAAGCAGGTGGCCAACGCGCTGTGGGGCAGTTCGGCCGGCCACGTGCGCTACAAGCACGTCACCGTGGTCGACGACGACATCGATATTCACGACTACGCCGCCGTCGATTGGGCGATCGCCTATCGCGTCAATGCCGGCGAGAACGACATTGTCATCATGCCCGCCACGTTCGGGTTGGGGCTTGATCCATCGACCCGCAAGCGCGACCGCAACACCTCGTTGTACGGCACCGGCAAATGGAATCGCATGCTGATCGATGCCACCATGAATCTCGATTACGATCCCGATCCCGAATTCGACGGCGCGCGGTTTCCGCCGCTGGTCTGGCCGGCGGTGGAGGACATCGACGCGGTCAAAGCGCGCTGGAGCGAATTAGGGCTCGACAAGTCAAGGCGGAAATAGCGCGCGGCAAAGCGCGTGCGACCCTGTTGGTTGCGGCGCGCGACAAAGCAAAGCCCGATGTTCGAAAATTTCACCCGCACCGAAATCAAAACCAGCGGCGCGCGCATCATCACGGTGCATGGCGGTAAGGGGCCGCCGTTATTGCTCATGCACGGCAATCCGTTCAGTCATTTGTCGTGGCACAAATTCGCGCCTTGCCTGGCGGAAGAATTCACGGTGGTGGCGACCGATTTGCGCGGCTACGGCGATTCCGAAAAACCGCCCGGCGGCGGCGATCATTCGAATTATTCTTTTCGCGCCATGGCGGCGGACCAAATCGAGGTCATGGCCGCGCTTGGCCATGAGCGGTTCTACGCCGCCGGCCACGATCGCGGCGCGCGCGTGCTGCATCGCATGTGCCTCGATCATCCCGAAAGAGTGGCGCGTGCCGCTATTCTCGACATCATGCCGCAGCATTATTTGCTCAACAATGTGACGCGCGCCTGGGGAAC